>NZ_JARWRU010000649.1 GCF_029867845.1 Nocardia farcinica
GGCCGCCACGGGCGGTCGCCGCCCGCGCGCGCCTTCGGGGCGGTGCTGTCGGTGGGGGCCGGTAGGGCGGCCTCGGGGCCCCACGACCAGCTGTTGCGCACCGAGAGCCGATATCGCGAACTGATGGGAGGGCGGCGGTGAGCCGGGACGACAGCGGGTCCGACGCGGAGCCGGTCACCGACTGGCGCGGGATCGCCAACGAGGACGCCGAGGTCACCGGCGCGGGCAACACGGTCCTGGCGCGGCGCTCGCGTGTGCTGCTCGGCGAACTGGTCCGGCCGTACCGGTGGCGGGTGGCGATCGCGCTGGTGCTGGTCGTGATCGAGAACGCCGCCATGGTGGCAGGCCCGCTGTTCGTCGCCCACGGTCTCGATCGCGGCATCGAGGCGGGCGGTCATGGGTCGTGGTCGACGCTGGCGTGGGTGGTCGGCGGATACGCGGCCTGCGCGCTCGCCGGCGGCACGGCGACCTACTGCTTCTACCGCCACGTCGGCAGGCTCAGCCAGGACGTGCTGTTCGATCTGCGGGTGCGCGCTTTCGCCCACGCCCAGCGCCTCGACGTCGCCTTCCACGAGAGGTACACCTCCGGCAAGGTCGTCACCCGGCTCACCAGCGACATCGAGGCCTTGCAGGAACTGCTGGAGAGCTCGATGAACCTGGCGCTCGGGGCGATCCTGTCGGTGGTCACCATCGCCTGCCTGCTGGTGTATCTCGACCCGCCGCTGGCGGTGATCGTCTTCATCGGCTTCGTGCCGCTGGCCCTGGTGACCCGCTGGGCGCAGCGCAGACAGCGCGCCGGCTACCGTCGCACCCGCACCGCGGCCGCCCGGGTGGTCGTGCATTTCGTCGAGTCGATGGGCGGGATGCGCGCGGTGCAGGCGTTCCGGCGCGAGCGCCGCAACGACGCCGTGCTCGCGGCCGAGGACGACGAATTCCGCGACGCCAATGTCGTCGCGCTACGGGGTATGGCCGCCTACTCGGGCCTGACCCGCCTGCTGGGCAACCTGACCACCGTCGTCGTCATCGTGGTCGGCGCCTGGCGGGTCATCCACGGCGATCTGGCGGTCGGCGTCCTCGCCGCCTACCTGCTGTACCTCAACAACTTCTACAAACCGCTCGACGATCTGGCCCAGGTGCTCAACGCCTACCAGTCCGCCGCCGCGGCGTTGGAGAAGATCTCCGGTGTGCTCGAGGAGCGGCCCGCGGTGACCGAACCGGACGCGCCGGTGCCGCTCGGCGCGGTCGAGGGCCGACTGCGGCTCGAGCGGGTGTGGTTCGACTACGGCCGGGCGGCCGGGCCGCGGCGGGCGGTGCTGCCGGAGTTCGATCTCGACATCCCGGCCGGTCAGGTGCTCGCGGTGGTCGGCGCGACCGGCGCGGGCAAGTCGACGCTGGTCAAGCTGCTGACCCGGTTCTACGACCCGTCCGGCGGGCGGGTCACCCTCGACGGGGTCGACCTGCGGCACATCGCCGATGCCGACCTGCGCCGCGCGGTCGTCATGGTGACTCAGGAGGCCGATCTGTTCGCCGGTTCGGTGGGCGCCCACAAACGCCTCGGCAGACCGGAGGCCC
>NZ_JARWRU010000650.1 GCF_029867845.1 Nocardia farcinica
GGGGGTTAGGACCGGCGCGTGGGGGCTGGATCCGCGCCGGGTGCCGTCGCGCTTTAAAACCACCGGCCCCGGCCGGGATTCGGTGAAGCTGCGGGCCTCGTCGGGGTCGTTGGTCACCAGCGTCTCCGGCACCCGCAGGCCCGCGCGCACGGCGGTCTCCCACTGCACGATCCGCCTGCTCGCGGTGCGGTCGGCGCCGGGGTCGTTGACCCAGTGCGCGGGGATCGACCACAGCATGCCCTCGAGGAAGCTGTCGCAGGCGTCGGGCTCGAAGTCGCTGTCGATGCCCGGCATCAGCGCCGAGCGGCTCGGTGTGGCCGGACGCCACCAGACCGAGCGGGCGCGGTCGAGCCCCACGGCCCGCGACATCGCCCGCGCCGTGCCGAGCCGGTCGACCCGGAAGCTGCCGTAGGCGCGCGGATAGGTGCTCGGATCGAAGCGGATCACCTCGAGCCCGTGCACCTGCTCCACCATCGTGGCCACCGCGGCCGCGTGCGGATCGCCGGTGTCACAGACGATGAGCACCGAATCGCGCCGCGCGGGCCCGCGCCGGAAGCCGCTCACCCCTGGCCACCGCGGGCGCTGCCGCGTGCTGCGGGAGGGAGGGATGCGGTGCCCATGGGCGGCTGCTCTCCGATCTCGTCCGTCGACTCGTCCTGTGCGCTCGACCCGGCACGTCTGCTCAAAATTTGCCGTGAGCTGGCTAACGCGCTTCGAATGATACCGTCGCGGTCGTGCCCGGCGGCGGTGTTCGGGTGAATTTCGGCCGGTCGGCAAATTGATCCCGGGGGCTTGACGGTCCCGTTGCGAAAGCCGCTCGGCGCGTAGCTCTTCGCACGACAGCGATCCAGCAGTTACTTCCGAATGGTGTCTTTTCGGAAGTGTCGCCGCTGTCGGCTCAGTCCTTGCGCCGGACCGAGGCCTCCACGAGATCCAATACGGCCGAAAGGTTCTCGTTGGTGTGCCCGGAGGCGATGCGGGCGATCAGCCCGTCGAGCACCAGGTCGAGATAGCCCAGCAGCACGTCGGTCGGCACATCGTCACGCAGCGCGCCCGCGGCCTTGCGGCGCTCCAACCGGGCCAGGGTGGCCGCGTGCAGTTCCGCCGAACGCTGGGTCCAGCTGGCCCGGAACTCGGGGTCGGTGCGCAGCCTGCGCGCGATCTCGAGCCGGGTGCCCAGCCAGTTGAACTGCTCGGGGTCGGCGAGCATGTCGCGCATGACCTGCACGATGCCCTGGTTGGCCGCCACGTCGGCCATCCGCTCGGCGTCCTCCTGGGCCAGGGCGAGGAACAGCGCGTCCTTGTCGCGGAAATGGTGGAAGATCGCGCCGCGCGACAATCCGATCTGCTCCTCGAGGCGGCGCACGGTCGCTCCGTCGTAGCCGTATTCGGCGAAGCAACGCCGGGCCCCGTCGAGGATCTGGCTGCGCCTCGCGGCGAGGTGGTCATCGCTGACCTTGGGCTTGGGGCGGGCTCCTCCTCGACGATACGTAAAACGGCGATACGGAAAACGGCGATACGGGAAAGGGCGATACGGAAAAGGGCGTGGTGACAGCGGGGGACGGCGGCACCGGGACACCGTCGCAGACCGGCGGCGCGGACACATCGGCAGCGGCGGCGGACCGGCAGCGGTGGTACACCGGCGGTTCGGCGCTCGACGTCCCGAAGTGGCGAGGGGGGGGGCCCCCCAGAGGCCCCAGCCCAAGGGGGG
>NZ_JARWRU010000651.1 GCF_029867845.1 Nocardia farcinica
CCGCGCGCGGGGGCGGCGCCCGGGCGGGGCGGGGGGGCGCCCCCCCCGGGGGGGGGGGGGGGGGCCCCCCCCCCCCCCCCCCCGCCCCCACCCCTCGAAAGCGCCCGCTACAGGGCGTGATTGGCGACGAACACCGCGCCCGGCGCCACGGCGTCGCGCACCCGGTTCAGCCGCGCCCAGTCCTCCCCGTCGTACAGCCTCCCGCTGTCGACCCGGTCCTCGGTGAAGGTGGGGATGAGCCCGGGCAGCGACCACGGCGCCAGCGCCCGCGAGACCGCGAAGCCCGCCGCCTTGCCCGCCACCGCGGCCTGCGGGGTGGGCGCCACCGCCACGCACATCAGGGCGAACTCGCCGGGCACCGCCGACAGGGCGCCGCCGTCGGCGGCCGGGCGGGCGAAGGCCCCGCCGAGGTGCCGCAACTCGGCGAACATCAGGCCGGTCGAGGTGCCGTCGCCGACCTGCGCGAGGAAGGCGGCCACGGCCTCGTCGTCGAGCGCGCCGAGCACGCTGTGCTCGGCGACCATCGGCGTCGGCTCCGGCGGGTCCATGTGCACCTGCACCAGGGCCTGCGACGGAATGCGGCCGAAGGTGTCGACCTCGGGGGCGAGTGCGCGCAGCGGGGCCAGCACATCACCGGCGAGTGCGTCGGATTCCAGGATGGCGCCGTCGATCACGACGATGTCGCGGCCGGACAGGAAGGGCGGTAGTTCCGGCAGCGGCGGGAAGCTCATCACGCGCAGCGAGGTGGTGGCCGACTCGGGAGCCGTGCGCGTCCACTCCACCCAGGCCGGGACGACCTCGGCGGCACGTGCCCGGTCCCACAGCAGCATGCCCGCGTAGACGTCGGCGTAGGGCAGCAGGTCGAGCTCGATGGCGACCACGACGCCGAAGTTGCCGCCGCCGCCGCGCAGCGCCCAGAACAGCTCCTGGTTCTCCGTCGCCGTGGCACGCGCCACGGTGCCGTCGTAGAGCACCACCTCGAAGGCGCGCACCGAGTTCACCGCGAGACCGTGGGCGCGACCGTAGAAGGACAGGCCGCCGGAGAGCACATAGCCCGCCACACCCACGTCGGGGGCGCTGCCGTGCAGGGCGGTCAGGCCGTGCGGGGCCGCGGCGGCGAGCACCTGCTGCCACTTGGTGCCACCGAGCACACGGGCGGTGCGCGCCCGCGGGTCGACGGTGACGCCGGTGAGCTCGGACAGCTTCAGCAGCACCACGTCGTCGAGCGGAATGTCGGCCAGCGGGCCCGCACCGTGGCCGGTGCTCTGCGGCGCGACCCGCAACCGGGCGGCGCGAGCGGCCCGGACGACGGCGACCCCCTGATCCACGTCGGCCGGGACGGCGACCGCGGCGGGCCGCTGGTCCACCGCCAGGTTCCAGGGCAGGCGGGCGGCGTCGTAGCCGGGGTCACCGGGCAGGTGCAGCGCGCACTGCGTGCGCAGGGATTCGAGAGCGAGTGCGATCGTCATACGCACAAGATTCGGCTCTTCCGCCGCGCGCCGAAATCCCGCGTGAGCGGGTACTTTCCGGCCGGCGAGCCTGGGCGCCCGGCGCGCCGCGGCTCTGGGATCCCACTGCCCCGCCGGACTGGGAACGGGCGCCCCCCCCCAGATGGGGGTGGGGGGGGGGGG
>NZ_JARWRU010000652.1 GCF_029867845.1 Nocardia farcinica
ATGCTCGAAGGCGAGCAGGTTCTTCAGCGACTCGCCGCGCGAGACCCGCCACTTCCATTCGCGCCGGATGGATTCCGCGAAGCCGAGTTCCAGCAGCGTGTTGAAGTCGGCGTCGACGGCCTCCAGCACCTGGCCGAAGACCCGGTCCAGCTCGTCGGGGGTGACCGCGTGCGAGGACAGCCGCCCGACCAGGTAGATGTCGCCGACCCGGTCCAGGGTGTAGGCGACCGCGTAGAGCCTGCGGTTGCGCCGCAGCAGGAACTTGTAGACGCCCTCGAAGTTCTCGTCCGGCTTGCGGCAGACGAAGGACTCGACGCGCACCCCGTGCTTGCCGACGGTCAGCATGAGGGTGGTCTTCAGCTTGCGCTCGCCCGGCAACACCACCACGAAGACGTCCTCGGCGGGACGGGTGTACTCGATTCCGCGGTCACGCAGCGTCTCGTCGATGATCGAGGCGACCTCGGCGACGCTCGCTGTTGCGCTCATCAGAAAACTCCCACCCGGCGTCGGCGCGACGCCCGCAGTCTGGTCCGGTCCGGCGCGCCGCGGGTCGATGCGGTCCGCGCGCCGTGGAAATCGTGCAGTGCCGCGGAGTAGCTGTCCAGCAGTCCCTGCGCGGTGTGCGCCCAGGAGAAGCCCGCCGCGTGCTCGACGGCGCGCGCGCCCATCGCGCGCAGACCGGCCGGGTCGTCCAGCAGCGCGCCGAGGGCGTCGGCCCAGTCGGGGATGCGGTGCCCGCGCACCAGCAGGCCCGTCGACCCGTGCCGCACGGCGGTGCCGAGGCCGCCCACCTCGGCGGCCAGCACCGGGGTCCCGCTGGCCTGCGCCTCGATGGCGACCAGGCCGAAGGACTCGTTGTGGCTGGGCACCGCGACCAGGTCGGCGGCCCGGTAGACGTGCACCAGTTGCTCCGGCGGCTGCGGGGGCAGGAAGGTGACCCGGTCGCTGATGCCGAGTTCGGCGGCCAGCTCGATCAGCGCGTCCGGTCGCTGCAGGCCGGAGCCGGACGGGCCGCCGACCACCAGCACGCGCAGCGGGCGCGCCGGGTCGCGGCCGAGCAGTTCGGCGGCCGCGCGCACCAGCACGTCGGGCGCCTTGAGCGGCTGGATGCGGCCGACGAAGGCCACCACCTGCTCGTGTGGGGACAGACCGAGCGCGGCGCGGGCGGCCGCGCGGTCACCGGGGTGGTAGAGGCTCAGGTCGGCGCCGGGCGGGACGATGCTGATGCGCCGTTCCTCGGCGCCGTAGAGCTCGACGAGCTGACGCGCCTCCTCGGCGGTGTTGGCGACCATGCGGTCGGCCTCGGCGATGATCTGCTTCTCGCCGATCTCGCGGGCCGGCGGTTCCGGGGCGTCGCCCTCGGCGAGCGCGGCGTTCTTGACCGCCGCCAGGGTGTGCGCGGTGAACACCAGCGGCACCCGCCAGCGGTCCCTGGTCAGCCAGCCGACCTGCCCGGACAGCCAGTAGTGGGCGTGCACCAGATCGTAGTAGCCAGGAAGTTGCCTGGCCTCCTGACGCAGGACCTCGGCGGTGAAGGGGCACAGCTGGGTGGGCAGGTCGTGCTTGTCCAGGCCCTCGAACGGACCGGCCACCACATTGCGCACCAGCACACCTGGCGCCGCCTCCTGCACCGGCGGGACGTGCGAGGAGGTGGCCCGGGTGAAGATCTCCACCTCGATGCCCCGCTGCGCCAGTTCCACGGCCGTACGCAGCACATACACGTTCATTCCGCCCGCATCCCCGGTACCGGGCTGAGCCAGCGGGGAGGTGTGCACGGACAGTACGGCGATGCGGTTCGGCCGACGGTCCACACGATGACTCACACACTCCAGTGTGCACTCATCGGCAGTGGACCGGACGGCCGGTCCGAAGCAAGTGACACCTATCACAAGGTTTTGCCAGGCGCTTACGGCGGCGCCGACGGACCGGCCGGTACCGCTCAGGCCAGTTCGTCGGCGAACTTGCCGACCTCGGCGACGAAGCGTTCCGGGTCCTCGATGAACAGGCCGTGCTGGGCGCCCTCCCAGTAGGAGCCACGGCCGTCGGGCACGGTGTCGACGATGAAGCGGCCGTTGTCGATCGGCACCACCGGGTCGGCGGTGCCGTGCAACACCAGCACCGGGACGTCGAGGCCGCGCAGCGTCTCGGTGTTGTCGGCGGTGCGGTAGAACAGCGCCTTGCGCACCGAGGGCGGGGTGGCCAGGCTCATGCCGAACAGGCGCTGGGCGTCCACCCCCTTGTCGCGGCGGTCGCCGGTGTTGGCGTTGCCGAAGGCCGCGAATCCGCGCATGGCCTTACCCGGGCTCTCCTCGAACACCCCGGCCATGGCCTGCTGGAGCGCCTCGCCGACCTGGGCGCCGGGCGCACGGCCGATATTGGCCATCGAGCCCACGTAGACCACACCCGCGACCGCGCCGGTGCCGTGCGCGCTCAGGTAGTCGCTGATGACGATGCCGCCGTAGGACCAGCCGAGCAGCACCGCGCCGGAGGTCACGTCCTCGGCGGCCAGCACGGCGGCGAGGTCGGCGGCCCAGTTGGCCTGGTCGTCGTAGCCGGAAGCCGGTGCGTCGGAGTAACCGTGGCCGCGCAGGTCCACCGCGATCACCCGGAACCGCTGCGCCAGCGCGTCGGCGGCCTCGCCCCAGCAGGTCAGATTGGCCGACCAGCCGTGCACGAGCACCAGCGGCCTGCCGTCCCGCGGACCGGTGACCCGATAGACGATCCTGGTGCCATCCGCGCTGACCGCGTCCCGTGTAGCCATGCCATGCATGCTAGCGGTGACCCACCGCACGCCCGGTGGCCCACGTCACGGCCCTAGGATCGGTGCCCATGAGCACTCGCACCGCGGTCGTCACGGGAGCAAGTTCGGGCATCGGGGAGGCCACCGCGCGCCAACTCGCGAGCCAGGGCTGTCACGTCTACGTCGGCGCCCGGCGGATCGACCGGCTGCGCGCCCTCGCCGACGAGATCGGCGGCACCGCGCTGGAGCTCGACGTCACCTCCGACGACTCGGTGCGCGCCTTCACCGACGCGATCGAACGCGCCGACGTGCTGGTCAACAACGCGGGCGGCGCCAAGGGCCTTGCCCCGGTCGCCGAGGCCGACCTGGACGACTGGCGCTGGATGTGGGAGACCAACGTCCTCGGCACGCTGCGCGTCACCAAGGCGCTGCTGCCGAAGCTGATCGACTCCGGCGACGGGCTCGTCGTCACCATCACCTCGGTGGCCGCCTTCCACGCCTACGACAACGGCTCCGGCTACACCTCGGCCAAGCACGCCCAGGCCGTGCTGCACCGCACCCTGCGCGGGGAACTGCTCGGCAAACCGGTGCGGCTCACCGAGATCGCCCCCGGCGCGGTGGAGACCGAGTTCTCCCTGGTCCGCTTCGACGGCGACGCCGAGCGCGCGGCCAAGGTCTACGAGGGCATCGACCCGCTGGTGGCGCAGGACATCGCCGAGATCGTCGGCTTCGTCGCCTCCCGCCCGCCGCACGTCAACCTCGACCAGATCATCGTCGCTCCTCGCGACCAGGCCTCCCCGAGCCGTTTCGCCCGCCGGAGCTGACCCCGGGGCGCCGCGCGGGCTCGGACGACGGCCACTGCTGATCGACGGCCACTGCTGATCGACGGCCGCGGATGATAACGGCCCCGGCCGGTTCGCGCGCGACGAATGGCGTTGCGCCGCAGGGAAACTCGTGGTTCTCCTCGTAGAAATACTGCCGTCACCTGGCCGGGCTAATCTCCCCGCGCACCATCACCATCGCGCCAGGTCATCACCGCTCGGCTGCAGGATCTACGAGAGGAGCGTCATCATCGCGCTTCGAATTTGGCTGAGCAGTGCGGGAGCGGCATCCGCCCAGGTCATGCAGTTGCTTCGGCAGAACCCCGACGGCGTGGACGTCACTGTCTACGCCAGCAATGTGGACCCGGGCGCGCCCGCGCTGTCGGTGTGCGACGTGCCCGCGCTGGAACCGCGCCATGTCGGCAACGCCGAGTACGCCGCCTTCGCCCTCGACTTCTGCCGCACCAACGAGATCGACGTCCTCATCCCGCCGCGACGGCTGGACGCCCTCGCCGGGCGGGCCGAAGATTTCGCCGCGATCGGCACCGGCCTGATGTGCTCGCCACCCGCCGCGATCCGCACCCTGACCAGCAAGGTCCGCACCTACCGGGCCGCGGCCGCCGCCGGGCTTCCTGTACCGCCGTGGCGGGTGGTCTCCGACGCGGCGGGCTTCCGCGCGGCCGTCGACGAGCTCTCCCGCACCGAGGACAGCCTGTGCGTCAAGCCCTGCGGCGAGTACTCCGCGTTCGGGTTCCGCATTCTCGACGATCGGCCGCCGAGCCTGTCGAGCCTGCTCGGCGCGCCCCGGCCGGTGGCCTCCACCGAGGCGGTGGCCCGCGCGCTGGAACGCGCCGCCGAGCAGGGCGACCGCATCCCGGA
>NZ_JARWRU010000653.1 GCF_029867845.1 Nocardia farcinica
TCCGCTCCGCTCCGCCCGGGAGAGGTTTCGATTATTCATGATCTTCACGCGTTTTGTTCGGGGGCGGCCCGTGGGGGGGGTGTTTGGGGGTTGCCCCGTGGGCTGGCGGCTCTGCTTCTGCGCGTGCGCCGCCGTCTTCCACGATGACCGCGATGGCGATCTTCGGGTTCTCTGCCGGTGCGAAAGCGATATACCAGGCGTGCGGCGGGGTGTTACGCGGGTCGGAGCCGTGCTCGGCGGTGCCGGTCTTGGAGGCGATCGTGTACCCGGACCGGCCGCTACCGGTGGTGTTCTGCTCCGACTCGATCATCATCCTGGTCACCTGGGAGGCCACCTCGGCGCTGACCGCCTGGCCCACCGAGACCGGCTTGGTCTCCGAGAGCTGACTCAGATCGGGCCCCTGGGTCGAGTCGACCAGGTACGGCTGCATGCGGACACCGCCGTTGGCGATGGTGGCCGCGACGACCGCGTTGTCCAGCGGGGTGAGCGCCACGTCGCGCTGACCGATGCTGCTCTGACCGAGCGCGGCGTCGTCGGGGATCGGGCCGAGCGTGCTCTCGGTCCAGTCCAGCGGAATGCCGGAGTGCTCGCCGATGCCGAAGGCCGCCGCGGTGTCCTCCAGCGCGGCCGCGCCAAGGTCGATGCCGAGCTCGACGAAGGCGGTGTTGCAGGACAGCCGGAAGGCGTTGGTCAGCGTGGTGGTCGGCTCGCCGCCGCACGGGTTGCCGTTGTAGTTCTCCAGCGACGTGCTGGTGCCGGGCAGCGTGATCGAGGGCGCGGCGGTCAGCCTGGTGTCCGGGGTGGCCACGCCGTTGGCCAGCGCGGCCGCGGTGACCACCACCTTGAACGTGGAGCCGGGCGGATAGGTCTGCGAGAGCGCGCGATTGAGCATCGGCTGGTCGGGATCGGACTGCAACTGCTCGAGCGCGGTGGTGGTCTCGGCCGCGTCGTGGCCCGCCAGCAGGTTGGGGTCGTAGCTGGGGGTGGAGACCAGAGTCAGGATCTTGCCGGTGCTCGGTTCGATGGCCACCACCGAGCCGGTGTAGCCCTTGGCGGTGAGCTGCTCGTAGGCGACCTGCTGCATGAGCGGGTCCAGGGTGGTCAGCACGTTGCCGCCGCGCGGGTCGCGACCGGACACCAGGTCGATGAGCCTGCGGCCGAACAGCTGGCTGTCGGAGCCGTTGAGCAGCGGATCCTCCGAACGCTCCAGGCCGCCGCTGCCGTTCTGCATGGTGTAGTAGCCGGTCACCGGCGCGAAGGCCTGCGGGTCGGTGGGGTAGACGCGCAGGTACTTGTACCGGTCGTCGGTCTCCACCGAGGAGGCGAGCACCGCGCCGCCCGCGGCGATCTGCCCGCGCTGGCGGGAGTACTCGTCCAGCAGCACCCGGGAGTTGCGCGGATCGTTGCGGTAGTCGTCGGCCTTGATCACCTGCACGTAGGTGGCGTTCATGAGCAGCGCGACGATCATGACCATCACCGCGACCGCTACCCGTCGTAGTGGTGTGTTCATTCCGCTTGCCTCGCCTCCGGGTGTCGCGCCCGCTGCTGCCTGGCCGGGCGGCGCAACATCTCGGTCTGCGCCTCGGCGATCGGCGCGGCGGGTTCGCGCTTGCGCACCGGAGCGGGCGCCCTCGCCGCGTCGGAGATCTTGATCAGCAGCGCGAGCAGGGCGTAGTTGGCCAGCAGCGAGGAGCCGCCGTAGGACATGAACGGCGTGGTCAGACCGGTCAGCGGGATCAGCTTGGTGACGCCGCCGACGACAACGAAGATCTGGATCGCCAGGGTGAAGGCCAGGCCCGCCGCCAGCAGCTTGCCGAAGCTGTCGCGCACCGCCAGCGCCGTGCGCAGACCGCGCACGATGAGCACCAGGAACAGGATCAGCACCGCGGTCAGGCCGATCAGGCCCATCTCCTCGCCGATGGTGGTGACGATGAAGTCGGTCTTGGAGAACGGCACCTGGTTGGGCCGCCCACTGCCGAGACCGGTGCCCGCCAGGCCGCCGGTGGCCAGGCCGAACAGCGACTGCGACAGCTGATAGCCGGTGTTGCTGTAGTCGGCGAACGGGTCGAGCCAGGTGTCGATGCGGATCTTCACGTGGCCGAAGATCTGGTAGGCCAGCGCGAAACCGGCCAGCAGCAGGCCGAAACCGATGATCAGCCAGCCCACCCGCTCGGTGGCGATGTAGAGCATCACCAGCACGGTGCTGAAGATCAGCAGCGAGGTGCCCAGATCCTTCTCCAGCACCAGCACGCCGATGCAGATCACCCAGACCGCGAGGATCGGGCCGAGGTCGCGGGCGCGCGGGAAGTCCATGCCGAGCCAGTGCTTGCCCGCCACCGTGAACAGTTCGCGCTTGGAGACCAGCACCGAGGCGAAGAAGATGATCAGCAGCAGTTTGGCGAACTCACCGGGCTGCACGCTGAAGCCGGGCAACCTGATCCAGATCTTGGCGCCGTTGATCTCCGACATGCTCGACGGCAGCAGCGCCGGGATCATCAGCGCGATCAGGCCGACCAGGCCGAGGGTGTAGCTGTAGCTGGCCAGCGTGCGGTAGTCGCGCAGCACCACGAGCACCCCGACGAACAGCACCATGCCCAGCGCGGTCCACAGGATCTGCTGGTTGGCGTCGGGGGAGGGGATCGGCACGCCGTTGAACACCGCGTTCTGGGCCGCGCCGAGGTCGAGGCGGTGGATCAGCACCAGGCCGAGGCCGTTGAGCACGGCCACGATCGGCAGCAGCAGCGGGTCGGCGAAGGGCGCGAACCGGCGCACGGCGGCGTGCGCGATCGCGTACAGACCGAGGAAGGCGGCGCCGTACTTGGCGATGTCCCAGGTGATCGACTGTTCCTGGCTGGCTTCCACCAGGAACAGCGCCGTGGTCACCAGGACAGCCGCGAACCCGAGCAGCAGCAGTTCCACATTGCGCCGGGTCGACGGCGGCGGCGCCGGCGCGAAACCACCCGGCGGACTCGGAAAGGCCCCGGCTGACGGCGGTGCCGGTGCGGACATCAGTCCGTCACCCGGCAGTTCTCCCCCGGAGTC
>NZ_JARWRU010000654.1 GCF_029867845.1 Nocardia farcinica
CGTCGCACCCAGTGCATTTCGTCCGGTGTCGGCCCCGGGGGGGGGCGGGTGGACCGGTCGGGGGGGGGGGCCCCCCAAGCGGGGGGGGTGGGGGACGGGGGCCGGTATGCGCCGGGCCCCGCGGGGGCGCCCGCCCTTCGGGCGCCCGGCCCCCCACCGAGCGAGGACCCGATCAGTTGGTGTTGCCGACCTTGTTCGGTGACGGCGAGGGATCGGGCGCGACACCGTCGTGAGCCACCATGGCCTCCTCGCGGCCGAGCGTCGGACCGCCGGCGAGCAGGCCGATGATCGGCCACGGCGCGGGCTCGGGCTTCACCCCGGACTCCGAGTCCAGCCCGAGCGCCTTCTGCGCGTCGGCGTTCTTGATCCCGTAGCGGACGCCGGTGTCGGCGATGTAGAACATCGAATCCTTGCGGGTGCTGTTCGGCTCGATGCCGGTGCTCTGCACGAAGGCGCCGGTGCCCGGCGGGATGTAGGTGGAGTCGGCGTTGGGGCCGTCGCCGTCGGCCTGGGCCAGCGGCACCAGCTTGGCATTATCGGGAACGGGCAGGGCCAGGCCGGTGACGACCGAGAGCTCGGCCTGCTTGCCGCCCTCGTTGTGCTCGGCGGCGACCGGGTTCGGCGTCCACGACATGCAGGCGACCGGCTCGTCCTTCAGGTCGACGATGCTCATCTGCTCGCGCGGGTAGGTGGACACCGGCAACGTGTTCACCAGGTCGACCGCGACCCGGTCGGCCTGTTCGATGGTGGTGTCCGAGCCCGAGGCACGGTAGGTGTTGCGGATGATGTCGGCGGTCAGCGGCGACACCTCCTGCAGGCCGTCGGTGAGCACCACGTAGTTCTTCTCCGGCTCGGTGGACACCTGCACCACGTCACCGACGCGGTGGTCACCGATCTGGTAGCTCACGCTCGCACCGGGATCGTTGATCTTGGGCGGGACGATGGGCAGCACCTCGGGGATGGAGTTCAGCAGGCCCTCGGCCACCGGCCGCGGGGTCATCCCGGTGATGCCGAGCGCGTCGGTGACCTTGCGGTCGTCCATGTCCACCCTGGCGCGGGTGTTGTCGTAGACCAGGTAGTCCTGGCCTTGGGCGGTCACCAGCAACGCCCGGTCGGCACCCAGCTCGGAGGCCTTGTCACCGAGGTCGAGGTCACCGGCGATCACCGTGGTGGCCAGGTCGTTGCTGCCGTCGACGGCGAGCACGTCGCACACCGTCCAGGTGCGGCCGGAGCCCTTGGCGTCGTAATGCAGCGCGGCGGGCGCGCCGGGGATGCCGATCAACTGGCCGCGCGGCTTCTTCGTCAGCTCGGATTCCTTGATGATGGCGGCTTTTCCGCTCTCACCGGAGGCCAGCCGCGCCGAGGCGATGTTCAGCGCCGGGTGCACGACATCGTCGATGACGACGTAGACGCCACCGCTCTCCTTGCCGATGAGCAGCGTGTTGTCACCGATCTTGTCCTGGGGCCGGAACAGCGCGAGGATGCCGCAACCGGCGAGCACGACGACACCGAGCACCAGGCCGACGGCGTAGGCTCGCGACTGCGATCGCATGGGGTCGTGCAGCATGCGCACATCCCGGCGGACCAGCGCGTGCTCCATTCTGCGCACCAGGAATCGATAGCCGCTCACCTGCCATCGCGTGGTGGGCTTTGAAGGCATGGTTCCTCCCCCGAACAGTGCTCACATCCGGGCAACACAGTACAGTTCCGGGGGACTGTTGTTCAGCTCGGCCGGGTGGATTCGGCCGGCGCCGGTTACTTGGGGGACCTGATGGCCGAAGCCACCGGAGCGGGGCCGCGCCCGCTGTTCGGACGCATCTCGATGGCGAATCTGCTCGCCGCGCAGGCCATCGCACTCGCCGTCGGCGTCCTCTGTCTGCTGATCGGTCTGGTGCCGCTCTACACGCTGCCGATCGCGTTGGCCGCGTTGCTGATCCCGCTGGTCCCGATCGCGCAGCGCACCCTGCTCGACTGGGTGGTCACCTTCTGGCGCTTCAAGACCGGCGGCGACTACCGGATCGGTGACACCGTCGACCATCGCGGTCCCGACGACAGGTCGCTCGGCCTGTACTGGGACGGTTCCCGGGTGGTCACGGTGGTCGAGGTGCTGCCGCCGCGCGGCGGCCTGACCCGCATCTCCAGCAGCACCGTGCTGGCCTCGCACCTGCTGCCGCTGCCCGAGCTGGCGAAATGCCTGAACCAGCACGACATCCTGCTCAGCGGCATCGACATCGTCAGCCACGGCCACCGATCCCGCGCAGGCACTCCGGCGGGCAAGATCTACGAGTCGCTGCTCGGCCCGCTGCCCGCCACCGCGCACCGCTCGGTGTGGCTTGCCATCGGCTTCGACGCCGTGGCGGGCGCGGGCGCGGGGGGGGGGGGGGGGGGGGGGGGGGGGGGGGGGGGGCGCCCCGGGGGCGGGGCGC
>NZ_JARWRU010000655.1 GCF_029867845.1 Nocardia farcinica
GGTCAGCACAGTGCAACTGTCGGGCGCGATCTGCGTCAGCGCGGCGCAGGCCAGCGACGCGTCGGGGGTGGGCACCTCGGCGCGGGCGGGGATCAGGTCGAGTCCGAGCGAGCCGGAACGGGCCGCGACCATGGTCTGGAGCATGCCGACCACGCCGGGGATCTTGGCAAGCAGATCCTGTGCGCCCTCGGCCTGGGTGCGCACCATCGTCAGGATGGGCAGCGTCGAGTTCAACGTGTCCATGAGATAGGGGAAATGCTCATGGAACAGGCGGTCCAACGGCTCTACCGCCGCCGACAGCTTCTCGACGAGAATCTTTGCGATGACCAGCATTTCCTCGATCGAGGCCAGGCCGGGGGCGAAGGTCTGGAGGGTGAGCTTCACGTCCTCCCAGTCGCCGGTCACGAAGGTGGACAGCTCCGCGGAGTTGTCCAGCAGCGCGCCGAGCTGGTCCATGAAGCTGTCGGGCGTGGCGAGCATGTCGGCCAGCGCCTTCAGTTCCCGGTTCAGTGTGGGGCCGAGGCCGTCGAACTCGTCGCCCGCGCTGGTGAGCACCGCCTCCAGCGGCGCGGCGCCGTCGGGGCCGAGTTCGGTCATCTGCCTGACCAGTTCGGAGAAGGAACCGAGCGCGTCGGACACGCTGACCGGCGTGCGGGTCTTCTCCCGGTCGATACAGGCGCCATCGGGCAGCGTCGGCCCGTCGCCGGGGTCGGCGTCGACGAGTTCGACGCGCCGGTCGGTGAGGATGGAGGCGTGCGCGATGACGGCGCCGGTCGCGGCGGGCAGCTCGCGGCGGTCGGTCTCCATTTCCACGCGTACCCTCGGCCCATCCGGCTCCAGCTCGCGCACCGTGCCGACCGCGACGCCGCGGATCGTCACCGGCGCACCGGGATAGAGGCCGAAGGTGTCGTCGAAGTAGGCGCACAGCGCCTGGGTGTCGCCCCCGCTCACCGCCCGCACGGTGGCCACACCGCCCGCGGCGAGCGCCACCGCGGTCACGGCCGCCACGGCCATACGTCGTTTTCCCGTGATTCGAATTCCCACGTCAGCACCGTGTTCCCGGCATCGGAAGGCAGGCATCGGGTCGGCTGACCGTCAGCTTGCTCTGGTCGATGAGCACCTGGCCCTCGGGTCCGGCGATCTGTGCGAGACCGTCGAGGGTGGTGGTCATGGAGTTCATCATCGATTCGACCTGCGCCGAGAGCTCCTTGCTCTCGTCGGCGGCCTGCTCGATCGGCCCGAGCAGCGGTTCGACCTTCTCGGCGTAGGGGCCGCTGAGGAAGTCGAACACCAGCCCGGCCAGGCCGGAGAGCGCGTCGGCGAAGATCTTCACGTCGTCGCGCGCGGCGATGATCTTGGGTCCGAGCACCGCGTAGCCGCGGATGATCTCCAGCGCGAGTTCCTGATTGGCATTGGCCGTGGACAGGTACTCGTTGGACAGCGCGAGCAGGTCCTCGATCTGGGTCCGCTGCGCGGCCAGGATCTGGATCACCGCCTCCAGGTCGACCACTGTGGAGCCGATCGCGTCGGGCGATTCGGTCAGCGCGGCGGCGGTCCTGTCCAGCGCGGTGCGCAGCGCCTGGGGGTCGAGCTGCTCGAAGACCGCGTCCGCCTCGTCGAACAGCTCGCCCATCAGGAACGGCAGATTCGCCCGCTCGGCGGGAATGGGCCCGCGCAGCGGCTCCTCGCCCGCGGGGTGCAGGGCGAGGTAGAGACCGCCGATGGGGGTCAGCATGCGCACCGACACCGTGGTGCGGTCACCGAGGGTGTACCGGGAGTCGACGGTGAAGGTGACGTCGACGTGGTCGCCGTCGAGCGCGATCGAGCTCACCGAGCCGACCGGCACACCGGCGATGCGCACCTCGTCACCGGCGGCCAGGCCGCCGGATTCGGGCAGCTCCAGCGCGTAGCTGCTGGTGCCTGGCGGGTGCAGGTAGAGCCCGGCCACGATCGCGAGGATCACCCCGAGCACGCCGAGACCGGCCGCGGCCCAACGGGTCTGAGCAACCGGATCGGCGTCCTCGGCGCCGAGGTCGAATGAGGACAGCCAGGTGGGCAGGCGCATCAGGCACCTCCGTCGCAGACGACCAGCTGCCTGCCGTGCAGCAGGACGTCGGCGGTGATGGGCAGCGGGAGCAGACCGTTGCTGCACTGCCGCCGCGGATCTTCGGTCGGGATGAGGGCGTTGACCCCCTCGAGCACGCCGGGCAGCACCGACAGGGTGCGCATGGCGATCGCCGGGTCGGGGATGACCTCCGAGACCCGCCGGGTGAAGTCGTCGTGCCAGTCGGCGGCGCCGAGACCGAGACGCGCCAGCGCGTCGACCGTGCGCTCGACCTCGGACATCTCGATCGCGCCCGCCTCGACCAGGTCCATGAACTCACCCATGCGGGTGACCAGCGGGGTGAAGATCGAGTGGAAGACCCGCAAGATGTTCTCCAGGTTCTGCGAGCGGCCGGCCAGCTGGTCCGACAGCGCCTCCAGATTGGTCAGGATGGTGCTCATCACCGCGCTACGGTCCTCGGCGTAGGAGGCCAGGGTGGCGATGTCGCGCATGACCGGGGTGATGCTGTCCTCGCTGCCGTCGATGAGGGCCGCGACATTGACCGCGAGCCGGTTGTAGACGGCCGGATCGGCCTCCCGCAGCAGCGGTTTGAGTCCGTTGAAGACGGTGGTGATGTCGAAGGAGTCGACGGTGTGGGTCACCAGCTCGCGCGGGTCGACTTCGGCGCCGTCCTCGGCGGAACGTTCCAGTTCCAGATAGCGCTGGCCGGTGAGGTTCTGGAACTTCACCGCCAGCCGGTCGGTGTCGCGCAGCCGGTACTCGTCGAGCAGGGTGAACTCCACGACGGCGCGGCTGTTGTCGGCCACGGAGATGTCGACGACCTTGCCGACCTGGACACCGCGCAACCGGACGTCGGTGTTCTCCTTCAGGCCGAACACGTCGCCGAACTGGGCGCGATAGGTGGTGGTCGACCCGGACACCGGGCGCTCGATGGCCTGCACGATCAGCACGATGATCGCCACCACCACGCAGGCCAGCAGGCCGAGGCGCAGGCCCGCCTGTGCCGGAGTGCGCATCACCGGCCACCTCCGGTCAGCTCGAGCGGCATGCGGAAGGCCGGGAACGTCTCGACCAGCACGTCGACGCCGAGCACCACCCTGTCTCCGTCGCGGTACAGCGCCCCGCCGAGACCGTCGATCAGCCGGTCCACCTGTTCGGGGGTGACGCCGGACAGCGAGCGGTTCAACGGGATGATCAGATCGAGCAGCATGTCGACCACCTCCGAGGTCGGTCCGAGCGCGCCGACCACATTGCCCGACAGCGCGAGCACCAGATTGGAGACCTCGGTGATGGTCTCGCCGGCCTGCCTGGTGCGGAAGTCGTCGTCGAGTTCCTCGACGGAGGCCAGCGCGTGCAGGGTGCTCAGCGCGGCCGGGGTGAACACCGCGGTCCCCTCCGAGACGTCGGCCAGCTTCGGCAACAGCTCACTCAGCGACATGTTGCGCGCCCGCGCCACCGTGCGGGCCACCAGCAGCGCCGAGGCCAGCACCGGGGCCATCTGCTCGGTGAGTTCGACGGAGCTGTCGATGGAGTCCGACAGCTCGGTGGTCACCACGTCCAGCAACAGGCGACCGGAGTCACGCAGGATGGTGGTGACGGTGTAGTCGCCGACCTCGCCCAGGTCGAGCACGGCGCCGGGCGCGATGGCCTCGCCGCCGGGCATGGGGATCAGTTCCAGTGCGGTGGAACCGAAGACGTTGGAGGAGACGAACCGGGTGTTCATGGCTGTGGACAGCTCGCGCACCCGCTCCTCGTCGACGCTGAGGGTGACCACCTGCTCCTTCGGGCCCTCGGGGCGCACCTCGACCACCGAGCCGATGGACAGCCCGCGCAGGCGGACCGCGGTGTCGGTGGACACGCCGTCGCCCAGGTCGGCGGCGCGCACCGCGAACTGGATCTGTCCGTCCCGGTCCGGCCGGGTGATCTGCCAGGCGCCCGCCAGCACCAGCGCGGTCACGACGAGCACGCCGATGCCGCGCGTGCGCAGGCCCCATCGGGTGGGGCCGTGGATGTTTCCGCTCATCCGCCTCACCCCGAGAAACTGACGGTCGCGTTGAGACCCCACATGCACAGCGTCAGGATCATGTCGGTGGTCACGATCAGCACCAGGCTGGCGCGGATGGCCCGGCCCGAGGCGATGCCGACGCCCTCCGGCCCGCCGCCGGCGTGGAAGCCCTGGTAGGCGTGCACGAGTGTCACCACGAGCACGAAGACCACGACCTTGATCAGCGAGTAGATCAGGTCGATCGGCTCGGTGAACATGTGGAAGTAGTGGTCGTAGGCGCCGGACGAATTGCCCGCCACCAGCGCCACGGTCGCGCTCGTGGTCGCGAAGCCGAGCGCCAGCGCGATCAGGTAGGACGGGATCACCGCGGCCACCGCGGCGATCAGCCGGGTGGAGACCACGTACGGGATCGGGTCGATGGCCTGCGATTCCAGCGCGTCGATCTCCTCGGAGATGCGCATGGCGCCCACCTCGGCAGTGATCCGGCAGCCCGCCTGCGCGGCGAAGCCGATGGCCGCGATCAACGGGGCCAGCTCACGCGGGTTGGCCAGCGCCGACATCGCGCCTGCCAGCGGTCCCATGCCGAGCATGTCCAGGGCGGAGAAGCCGACGATGCCGACCACGCCGCCCGCGACCGCGCCCATGATGGCCAGCACCGGGGCGACACCGCCGCCGACGATGACCGCGCGGCCGTTGCCCCACGTCAGGTCGGTGAAGATGGCGACGGCCTGGCGGCGGTGGCGGCGCAGGGCGTGTCCGATGCCCAGGAACGCCAGGGTGGTGAAATGCACCGCGTTGCCCAGCGATTCGATCGGCGTCCACAGCCGTTCGGCGCGCCGGGTCCAGCGCAGCGCCCTCGGCCGGTAGGGGGTCGGCACAGCGACCTCACCGAGGTGCGGAGATGACATCAGAGGAACCTCATCGGGACGAACATCAGGACGATCTGGGTGATCACCAGGTTGGCGACCATGCAGGCGAGGATGCCGAGCACGACCGCGGCGTTGACGCTGTCGGCCACCCCCTTCGGCCCGCCCTTGGCCTCCAGCCCGCGATGGCTGGAGATCACCGCGACCACATAGCCGAAGACGGCGGCCTTGCCGAGACACACCAGCAGGTCGGTGACCGAGGCGAAGCTGCCGAAGGACATCCAGTACGAGCCGGGCGCGACGCCCTGGCCCAGCGCGGCGACCGCAAAGCCGGCCACGATGCTCATGAGGATGATCAGCACCGACAGCATCGGGGCCACCACGATCATGGCCAGGATGCGCGGGGCGACCAGCCGCCGGTGCGGGTCGACGCCCATGGTGCGCAGCGCGTCGATCTCCTCGCGGATGGTGCGGCTGGCCAGGTCGGCCGAGATGGCCGAGCCGCCCGCGCCGCCGATCAGCAGCGCGGCGGCCAGCGGGGCGATCTGCTGCATGACGCCCATGCCGCCGACCGCGCCCGCCATCGAGTTGGCGCCGACGTTGTCGGTCATGCTGCCGACCTGCACGGCGATCACCACGCCCAGCGGCAGCGCGACCAGCACCGCGGGCAGAGCCGAGACGGACACGAAGAACCAGCCCTGCACCACGGCCTCCCGGAACGGGAACCGGCCGCGGGCGATGTCGACGACCATCAGCACCGTGGCGCGCACGCCGAGCCGGAACAGGCGACCGAAGG
Source organism: Nocardia farcinica (assembly GCF_029867845.1). Lineage (GTDB taxonomy): Bacteria > Actinomycetota > Actinomycetes > Mycobacteriales > Mycobacteriaceae > Nocardia > Nocardia farcinica_A. Next base: position 5,733 of record NZ_JARWRU010000655.1, read on the forward strand.
TGCGGGTGGATTCCGTCGCTCGGGAAGGCGGGCCGGTTCGCGCCGGCGCCGCCGCCTCCTCGGGGCGGTCGTCGACTGGAGCAGTCATCGGGGGAATTCCTCTCCGTACGAAAGGATCGGCGGTGCGTGACCCGGCTGCGGATGCGTTCGGCTGCCGTCGGCGGGCGCGTCAGGGCACGCGGCGGCCACGGCGTCTTCTCGGGACCGACGGCAGCGGCTCGCCGCCCGATCGGTATTCGTCTGTGGCAGGGACGTTCTGGTCAGGGACGTTTTCGGCGGTGGCGTCCTCAGTGCGTGTGGTCGGGGGCTCGTGGGACGAGCAGGAAGGAGAACATGGTCCTGGCCAGCCTGCGCACCCCGGAGTCGGTCGCGGCCGCGCCGCCGAGGTGCGGGGTGAGCCAGACGCTGACGAAGAACCGGGAGACGAGTTCGGCGGCGATCTCGGTGTCGATCTCCACCCCCGCGCGCGCCGCCACGATGTCGAGTTCGTGCCCGACGGCGGCCAGCAGCATGGCGACGACCTCGGGATCGCGCATGAGCGGCAGCGCGGCGTTGTCGGCGACGAGCCTGCGCGCGACCGGATGGGTGCGCGCCACCCGCACCGCCTCCACGATCCACTCCACCGCGCGGTCCAGCGGGTCGGCGATGTCGTCGATGACGTCGTGGAAGTGTTCGACGACGTGCGCGAGCTCCCAGGCCAGCGCGCGGCGCACGAGCTCCTCCTTGGAGACGAAGCGCCGGAACACCGTCGCGCGACCGACACCGGCCTCCGCGGCGACGTCGGCCACGGTCATCCTCTCGATGCCGTGCCTGCTCAGGCACTCGATGGCCGCTCGGAGGATGGCCGCGTCGGTCGTATCTCCTTCGTCGGGAGCGGAGACCAGTGCATCGATCAGCAGCGAACGCACCGGTTTGAGACCCATAGTTCGGTGAGAGTATCACCGAACTCATCGCCCGAGAAGAGACAAAGCGGACAGGTTTCATTGCGGACAGGAAGTGACCACAATTGCTTCTACCCGTACCGGGTGCTCCACATCTCGAGGGCTGTGGGCACCCGGTGCGCGCTCAGCAGTCCGTCTGGAAGGGGAAGCAGGAATTCGGCCCCGGCGGGACGGTCGTCGGCTCGACGGTGACCGTGCCGGGCACGACCGTGGTGGTCGAGGTGGGCTCGGACCCGCCGCCCTCCTCGCTGCCGCCCGTCGCGGTGACGACCATGAGCACCACCGCCAGCACCCCCAGCGAGGCGATCAGCAGCACGAGCCAGGCCAGCGGATTGCGCATCCGGGACGGGCGCGGGGCGGCCGGAGCAGGCGCGACCTGTCCGGGCGGGCGGTACGGCGCGGACATGGCCTCCGGCGGCAGCGGATTCAACCGGGAGGGGCGCTGGGTCGGCCCGGGCGGATCCACGGGCGGCACCTCCGGCCCCTGCCCGCCCTGCGGCCCCGCCGCGCCGTAGGGCACGTAGGGCTCCGAGGGCGGGGTGTAGGCGGCCCGGTCCGGGTCGGGAGGCGGCATCGCCCCGCCCGCGTACGGACCCGAATCCCCCTGCGGCGCGGACGGTCCCGGCACTTCCTCCCCGGGCGGCGGCGGTGCGAACGTGGTCGGCGGGGGCACGAACGGGGCGTCCGCGGCCTGCGCGCCCGGCTCGCCGCCCTGAGGCGGCGCTTCCGGCGGGCGATGCGGCGCCGACAACTCCTCCGGCGGCAGCGGATTCAACCGCGTCGGGTTCGGCGTCGGCTCCGGCGGGTCCACGTGCGGGACGTTCACCCGCTCCTCGGCGGCGGGATCACCGGCCGCGCCGGAGGCCGCCCGCGGCGGCACCGTGTACGGG
>NZ_JARWRU010000656.1 GCF_029867845.1 Nocardia farcinica
GGTCCCGGCGGCGCCGGGACCAGGCGCGGCGACGCGGATCAGGTCGGCGCGGCGCGCGGCCACCGCGTCGGCGGGGCCGCCGTCGGCACGGAGCGTCACGATCGACTGGCCCTGCGGGGGGCGCGGGGTGATCGACGGGCCCTTGCCCGAGAAGTGTTCGCCCGTGAAGTCGATGTAGTGCAGCTTGTCGCGGTCGATGAACCGGCCGGTGGTCACGTCGCGGATCTCCGCGTCGTCCTCCCAGGAGTCCCACAGCCGGGTGACGACCTCGATCGCCTCCTCGGCCTCCGCCCACAGGCTCGCCGCGTCCTGGGGGCCCTTGCGGCCGAACGCCTTCGCCTGCGCCGCGCCCTCGGACACCGCGACCTCCCAGCCCGCCCGGCCCGACGTGGCGAAGTCCAGCGCCTGGATCGCCTTGGACACGTGGAAGGGCTCGGTGTGGGTGGTGGTGACCTGCGGGATCAGCCCGATCCGGTGGGTGAGTGCGGCCGCGCGCGCCAGCACCGCGACCGCGTCCAGCCGCCCGCGCACCGCGCCCGGCCCGCCGGAGCCCGCGTCGAAGGAATCGGGCACGAGCACCGCGTCCAGCCCGGCGCGCTCGGCCGAGGTGATCGCGTCCAGCCAGTAGGCGCCGCCGAACAGCTCCTCGGCCCGGGAGTCGGCGCGCCGCCACGCCGCGGGATGCACGCCCGCGCCGGACAATTCGATCGCGCGGAAGAACGCGCGCCCGGTCCCGGCTCGACCGGGGTTCGGCGTCGGATCAGCCATCGGAGGGTCCTTTCCGGGTCGGTACCGGTGTGCTCGGGGTGGCCGGCCTGCCTGCTGTCGCGGCGACCTGCGGGCTCGGGATGGCGGCCAGCAGTTCGGCGGTGTACTCGTGGCGCGGCGCGTCGAAGATCTCGGCGGTCGGCCCGGTCTCGACGATGCGGCCGTGGCGCATCACCGCCACCCGGTCGCTGATGCGCCGCACCACGGCCAGGTCGTGGGAGATGAACAGGTAACTCAGCGACAGCTCGGCCTGCAGCCGGTCGAGCAGGTCGAGGATCTGCGCCTGCACCGAGGCGTCCAGCGCCGACACCGGCTCGTCGAGCACCAGCAGTTCCGGGTGCAGGGCCAGCGCGCGGGCGATGGCCACGCGCTGGCGCTGACCGCCGGACAGCTCGGCGGCGGTGCGCGAGGCGTAGTGCCGGGGCAGCGCGACCTGGTCGAGCAGTTCCAGCACCCGCGCCCGGCGTCCGGCGCGATCGCCCACCCGGAAGGCGCGCAGCGGCTCGGCGACGATCGTGGCCAGCGAGTGCCTGGGGTCGAGCGAGGAGTACGGATTCTGGTACACCACCTGGAACCGGCGGCGCAGCGCGCGCAGCCGTTCGCCACGCAGCGCGGTGATGTCGGCCCCGTCGAAGCGCACCGTGCCCTGGTCGGCGGCGGTGAGCCGCAGCGCGATCCGCGCGGTGGTCGACTTGCCCGAACCGGATTCGCCGACCAGCGCCAGGGTTTCGCCGCGGCCGAGCTCGAAGCCGACGCCGTCCACGGCGGTGACCGTGCCCGCGGGCGTGCGGTAACGCTTGCTCACCCCGCGCAGGGTCAACAGCGGCTGCCCGGTGACCGCGCGCGACGGGCGCGGCGGGCCGGGCCGCAGGCTCGGCGAGGACGACAGCAGCCGCGCGGTGTACGGGTGCGACGGCGCGGCGATCAGATCGGCCGGTCGGCCCGCCTCCACGATCTCGCCGCCGTCGAGCACCAGCAGCCGGTCGGCCCGTTCGGCGGCCATGGCCAGGTCGTGGGTGATCAGCAGCACCGCGGTCCCGCGGGCGGCGATGCGTTCGGCCAGCCGGTCCAGCACCTGCCTGGCCACGGTGGCGTCCAGCGCGCTCGTCGGCTCGTCGGCCACGATCAGCTGCGGCCCGCAGGCCAGGGCGGCGGCGATGAGCACCCGCTGCCGCTGGCCGCCGGACAGCTCGTGCGGGTACCGCCGTTCCCACCGCCGGGAGCGGTCGAGGCCGACCTCGTCGAGCAGCTCCAGCGTGCGCTCGCGCGCGCCGCGCCCATCGGCGAGCCCGTGCACCAGCAGCGATTCGGCGATCTGGTCGCCGATGCGGCGCACCGGGTTGAGCGAGAGCCCGGGGTCCTGCGGCACGAACCCGATGCGCGCGCCCCGCACCCCGCGCAGCACCCGCTCGGGGGCGTTGTCCAGGCGCGTGCCGTCGAAGGTGATCGAGCCGGCGCCGATCCGCGCCGCCGAGGGCAGCAGGCCGATCACGGCGTGGGCGAGCGTGGACTTGCCCGAGCCGGATTCGCCGACCAGGGCCACCACCTCGCCCGGCCCGACCCGCAGCGAGGCGTCGCGCAGCGCGGGGACGGGACCGGAGCCGGTCGTGTAGTCGACGCGCAGTCCGTCGATCGCGAGCAGTGCCTGCTGGGCGTTCACGCGCGTGCCCTCCGGTCCGCGGCCCGGCCGAGGTGCTGGGCCGCGAGCACGACGGTCACGATCACCAGGCCGGGCAGCGTGGTCATCCACCACGCCGAGGCCAGGTAGTTGCGGCCCTCGGAGATCAGCGAACCCCACTCCGGCGTCGGCGGTTTCGCGCCGTAGCCGAGGAAGCTCAGCGCCGAGACCGCCAGCACCGCCATGCCGAACTCCACCGCGGCCAGCGCCAGCACCGGCCGGTAGGAGTTGGGCAGCACGTGCCTGGCCAGCACCGTGTACCAGCGCACTCCGCTCGCGTGCGCGGCCTCCACGTAGTCCGCGCCGCGCACCCGCAGCACCTCCGAGCGCATCACCCGCGCGAAGTTGGCGATCAGCGAGACACCGACGGCGACGGCCACATTGGTCGTGCCGAAGCCGAGCGCGGTCACCAGCGCCAGCGACAGCAGCAGCGAGGGCACCGAGAGCAGCACATCCACCACGCGCATGGCGACCGTGTCGACCAGTCCGCCGACCGCGCCCGCCAGCAGGCCGAGCAGCCCGCCCGCGATCAGCGCGATGAGCACCGCCGAGACGGTCGCGGTCAGCGAGAGACCGGCGCCGTGCACCATACGGGTGTAGAGGTCGCGCCCGAGATTGTCGGTGCCGAACCAGTGCTGCGGGCTCGGGCCCTGCAACTTCTCCGCGGGCACCCCGGTCAGCGGGTCGCCGGAGGCGAACACCGAGGGGAACAGCGCCCAGCCGAGCACCAGCAACATGATCGTCGCGGCCACCACCGTGGCGGCGTCGGCGCGCAGCCGGGCCCGGCTCGGCCGGACACCGGCGAGCCTGCCCGCCGCGCCCGAGGCGGCGGTGAGCAGGCCGCTCGCCGAGATGGTCCCGATCCTGCTATCGGACACCGGTGAGCACCTCCTCGCGCCGCGTCGCCACCGTGCCGTCCTCGCCGGGCGCGGCGGTCTTCCGCGCGCCGCGACCGCCGAGGCCGCTCGCCGCCGCGGTCCGGGGATCGAGCAGCGGATAGATCAGATCGACCAGCAGGTTCACCGTCACGAACACCAGCGCGGTGGCCAGCACGATGCCCTGCACCACCGGAATGTCCTGCGCCAGCACCGAGACCTGGGTCAGCCGGCCGACGCCCTCGCGGGCGAACACCGTCTCCACCACCACCGAGCCCGCGAGCAGATTGCCCACCAGCACGCCGCCGATGGTCAGCGCGGGCAGTGCGGCGGGCCTGGCCACGTGCCTGCGCAGCACCCACCAGCGGGAGGCGCCCTTGGCCAGCGCGACCGCCGTGAACGGCTGCCGCCAGGTCGATTCCAGCCCGGCCGAGAGCACCTGCGCGATCACCGCGCCGATCGGCAACGCGAGGGTGATCGCGGGCAGGATCGTGCCGCGCAGCCCCTCGCCGCCGAAGGCGGGCGCGAGCCGCAGCTGGAAGCTGAACAGCTGCAACAGGATCAGCCCGGTCCAGAAGGTCGGCACCGAGACGCCCACCGGCGGCAGCGCCGCCAGCAGCCCGCGCAGCCACGGCCTGCGGGTGTGATCGGCGGCGAAGGCCAGCGCGACACCGCCCGCCACCGCCAGCAGCAGTGCCAGCCCGGCCAGTTCCAGCGTCGCGGGCAGCGCCGAGCCGATCGCCTCGGTCACCGGGCGGCCGGAGGCGATGGACAGACCGAAATCGCCTCGCACGGCGTTGCCCAGCGCGCTCAGGTACTGCTCCCACACCGGCCGGTCCAGGCCGTAGCGGGCGCGCAGCTCGTCGAGGGCGGCCGCGTCCACCGGGGTGCCCGCCCCTGCGGCGGAATCGGCGGCGATGGCGACCGGGTCGGCGGGCAGCAGGTAGAGCACCGCGAACGACAGCGTGAACGCCGCCCACAGCACCCAGATCGCCTGCAGCACGCGCGAGAACAGGTATCGCGCCATGATCAGCGTCCGCTCAGCCAGGTGTCGTGGAAGATCAGGCGGGCGGAGGCGTCGAATTCCACCTCCCGCGCGTTCGGACCGGCGCCGATCGCCTGCGAGAGCTCGATGGTCGGAATCCACAGGCCCGCGTCGAGCACCTGCTCCTGGGCGGTGCCGATCAGCTCGGCGCGGGCGGCGGTGTCGGCGGTGCGCAGCTGCTCGTCGAGCACCTCGTCCAGCGCCGGGATCGGCTCGGGGCGGGCGTTGAGGTTGCGCCCGGCCAGGCCGAAGGTGGTGCGCAGGATGTCGCCGTCGGCGCGGGTGCTGTTGTAGTAGACGGTGTCGAAGTCCTTGGCGTTCTGCCTGGCCGTGACCTCCGGCGTCGAACCGGGCTCCAGCCGCAGTTCCACACCGACCGCGCGCAGCTGTTGCTGGGCCAGCTCCAGGATGGCCTGGTTGCCCGCGAAGACGGCGCTGAAGGTCACGCCGAACGACAGCCGCTCGCCGTCCTTGACCCGGATGCCGTCCGCACCTTCCCGCCAGCCTGCCGCGTCCAGGGCCGCGGCGGTGGCGTCCGGGTCGTAGCGCAGCCGGTCGGACAGATCCCGGTGACCGGGGGTGGCCACCGCCAGCACGCTCGTCGCGGGCCGGAACTCCGGGCCGAGCACGGTGTCGATCAGTTCCTGGCGGTCGATGGCGGTCAGCAGCGCCCGGCGCACCCGCGGGTCGCGCAACGGCCCCCGGGTCACGTTGGGCTGGAAGCCGAAGGTGACGCCGGGATTGCCGGTGGTCACCAGCCGTCCGCCCGCCGCCTCGATCTGCGGCAGGTCCTGGGGTAGCGCGTCGCTGACCACGTCGAGCTGGCCGGAGGCGATGCTGCCGCTGCGCACACCGGATTCGGGCACCACGGTGAAGTCGATGCCGTCGAGGTAGGCCTCGCCGCGATGGGCGAACACATCCGAACCCCACTGGTAGCCGCTCCGTTTCACCAGCGACACCGACTGGTCCTGCCGCCAGCTCGCGTAGGTGAACGGGCCGCTGCCGATGGTGTCGCCCTGGCAGCGCTCCTCGGCGGACTTCGCCGTGGTCGCCTCGGCCAGGATGCCGAGCTGGGTGGTGGAGGAGGCCTGGAGGAACTGGGCGTTGGGCGCGCCGAAGGTGACGCGCGCGGTGAGCGGGCCGACCACCGTGGTGCCCTGGTAGCCGACCAGATAGCTGCTCGCCAGTGGGGCCTTCGCCGCGCCGAGGCCGATGATCGAGTCGAAGCTCGCGCGCACCGAGTCCGCGGTGAGCGGGGTGCCGTCGCTGAATGTCACGCCCTCCTGGAGGTGGAAGGTGAACTCCCTGGCGTCGGGGGAGACCTCCCAGCTGCGCGCCAGCCACGGCCGGATCTCTCCGGTGTCCGGGTCCTGGTCGGTGAGCGAGTCGACGATCTGCCTGGTGACGTAGAGCGTCTGGTTGGTGCCCGACTGCGCCGGGTCCGAGCAGGTCGGCGCCTGCGACAGCCCGTAGCGCAGGATGCCACCCGGCCGCGGCGGGCCCGCGTCCTCGCCCGGCGCGCTCACCTGGCCGCCACACCCCGCCACGGTGGTGGCCGTGGCGAGCGCTGCGGCGAGCGCGAGGATGCGGTGGGGGGAACGGGTCACAGCGGCACTCCGGGCATGTCGTGTCATGGATGGTGGGCCGCAACAGGATGCGAGCCGGGCCACCGGGCGGACAAGGTTAGGAATCACCGTGAGCCGAGCCCTACCCGCGGCGGAACGGCCGGGCGATCATGGTTCGGCACCGACCCGACGCTGTGCGTCTCGAGGAAGATCGTCTCGAGGAAGATCACCGACACGCCGTAAGTTCGCCACACTGACGATCTGCTGTTCCCGGCGTTAGCTGGAGTAGTGTGACCGCACTCGTCATCGTCGTGGAGGTCACCGGTGAAATCGTCGCGTCGCCCGTTCCGTTCCCGCCCGGCCACGTCCCGTCTCGCGCTGCTCGGCGCACTGGCCGTCGGCTCGGCCGCCCTGTTCGGCGGCGCGCCCGCCGCCGCCGAACCCGCGCATCCGCCGGCGCCCACCGCCGTCGCGGACAACCCGCTGCTGCGTGGCGCGGCCGAACCCGGTGACCTGCTCGGCGCCTACCAGGACGCGGTGGCGGTCCTGCGCGGTCTCGGCGTCTACCCGTCCCTGTAACCCACCGCCGCCGCCTTCTGCGGCGACGGGCCGCTCGGTCTCGTGCCCGCCGCCGCGGGAGCCGTGCCGGGACCGTGGCCGCAGACCATTCCGCTGGAGCTGCCCGGCGTCGACCTGCGGGCGGTCGAGTCGGGGGAGACGCTGTTCGCCTTCGTCCCCTACGGCATCGACTCCGCCGGTATCGACTCCGCCGGTGCGGCCTCCGCAGGCGCCGAGTACACCGCCGACACCACCGGCATGCAGGTGCTGTGGCTGAACATCAGCACCGGGCGCGGCGGCTCGGCGGCGATGGGCTCGGTCACCGACGTCATCGCGGGCATGATCCCGCCGGAGCTGACCGGCCCCGCCCGCACTATCGCGGAATCGGCGCTGACCACGGTGTTCGGCGCCGTGGTGCCGATGGGCGGCATCAGGGCGGTGCCGGTCGAGACCGGCGAGGGCACCGTGCTGGCCGCGGTCTTCGGCACTGTCGGCAACGGCGAGCGCTCCTGCTTCTTCCTGCCGACGGTCGGCATCACGAACGTGTCGTGACCGCCGCCCTGCCCTTCCAACGCACCGCCCCGCGCCGTCGCGCGCGATGCGAGCGGATCACCAGCAGCTGGTAGGCGGCCACCGAGACCGGGTGCGCCAGCGCCGAGCCCACATCGGCCGCGCGCGGGGCCGTCCCGGTCTCCAGCCGCCGCGCCGCCAGCCTGCTCACCACCGCCGCGGCGTACCCGGCCGCCCCGGTCCAGCGCAACGGCCCCCGCCCGCACAGCGCCGCCACGGGCGGCAGCAGGTAGGCCAGCCCCGCCGCGAGCCCGATCGCGGCCGCCGCCGCGCCGGAACCGCCGTAGGCCGACCACAGCCAGCGGGTGTAGCCCTCGTCGAGTTCGGCCGTGCCGCGGTACATCCTGGTGCTCGCCAGTCCGCCCGCCGCCACCACCCTGGTCGGCCATCCGGCCCGGCGCAGCGCCCGCGCGATGTCCATGTCCTCGATCGGACTGCCCGCCACCGCCGCGTGTCCGCCGATCGCGCGATAGGCCGGGGTGTCGAACGCGAGGAACTGCCCGCAGGAGACCACCGTGCTCTCCCGCCTGCTGCGATTGCCGAGGCGCACCGGCAGTGTCGACGCCCACGACCAGCACAGCAGCGGTTGCATCAGCGCCTCGGCGGGCGAGCAGGCCCGCTGCCACGGCCACGGCGCCACCAGACCCGCTCCGCTGCGCCGCAATTCGGCCACCGCCGCCGCGACGGCCTGCGGTGCCAGCCGCACGTCGGCGTCGAGGAAGATCACCACCGGCGGTCTGCCCGGCTCGCCGGGGCAGCTGTCCCCGGCCGCGCCCGCGGTCTCGGCGGTGGGCGGCAGGTCGGTCACGCCCGCCCGCACGGCCAGACGCGCGCAGGCGGCGGCCTTGCCGGTCC
>NZ_JARWRU010000657.1 GCF_029867845.1 Nocardia farcinica
TCTCAGAACGAGGCCAAGTGACGAAGCTGCTGACCTATCTGTACTCGGGTTCCGCGCACTTCTGATCGGCGGGCTCGTCGCGGTCGCCGCGAGGGTCAAGCGCCCTGCCACACGGTGTCGAACGGCGTATTGGCCGACACCCTGGCCTTGATCCCGGCCGTGACGAACTCCTTCGCCCTCGTCGCGGCCTCGGCGACCGACGCGCCCTTGGCGAGCTCGGCGGTCACCGCGGCGGCCAGGGTGCAACCCGCACCCGACACCCGCTCGTCGCCCACCTTCGGCGCCCGCACCATGATCATTTCCTCGCCGTCGAACAGCACGTCGACGGCCTCGTCACCGGGCAGCTCCACGCCACCCTTGGCGAGCACGTACTTCGGGCCGAGGTCGTGGATGCGCCGCGCCGCCTCGATCAGGTCGTCGACGGTCTCGATGGCGTCCATTCCCGACAGCGTCTTCGCCTCGAACAAATTCGGTGTGATCACGGTGGCGTGGGGGAGGATCTGTGTGCGCAGCGCGTTGTCGGTGTCGAGCGCGGCGCCCGGCTCCTGGCCCTTGCAGATCAGCACCGGGTCGAGCACCACGTGCCGCCACTTCTGCCTGCTCAGGCCCTCCTCCACGGTCTCGATCGTCGTCGGTGTGCCGAGCATGCCGATCTTCACGACGTCGAGATCGTGGGCGGAGGTCGCCGCCTCGATCTGCTCGGCGATGACCTCGGCGGGCACCGGGAAGAAGCGATGCCCCCAGTCGTTGTTCGGATCGAACGAGACGATGCAGGTCACGGTCCCCAGGCCGTAGACGCCGAGCTGCTGGAAGGTCTTGAGGTCGGCCTGCAAGCCGGCGCCACCGGTCGCTTCCGAACCGGCGATGACGTAGGCGAGGTCGACCATGTGAGTGCTCCGTTCCGTCGGGTTTCCGCCGGACGACCAGGGTACAGAGGCGTCGACTGCCTGTCGGGAGGTGCCCGTCGGCGGCATCGTGCCGTGTCGGTCCGGCAGCGATGAGGGGACGGGCGCCATCTCTGCATCCAAGACCGTCGGCCCAAGATCGGACGGGAGCGTGCATCTCGCAGCCGATCGTAGCCTCGGGTCTGCGAGGCCATTCGGTGGAACCGGAAGCCTCGGTCGTCCGATATCGTGGACGAGCTGTCGAAACAGGGAGGGGACATGCGCGCCGTCAACGTCGCACGCACCGTGGCTGCGGGGGTAGCCGTTCTCGGACTCGTCACCGGGTGTTCAGAACTCGGACTCGGTGGCTCCGAGCCGGGAACGCCGGCAGTGGCTGGTCCAGGGAAGGACGATCTTCTCGATCCCTGCACCGGAGTCGCTGACGAGTGGCTCATCGAGACCGGTCTCGCTCCCGCAACCGAACGCGATGTCGTGAATCCGACCGATGTGTCGTCCTGGCGGATCTGCGCATGGCAACCGTTCGACGGGTCGCCCTACCGAATCGATGTCCTGTCCAGCAGCCTCACCATCGATGATGTCCGATCGAATGAGACACAGGACTTCGTGCGTGAGATCGCTGTCGGCTCGCGGCAGGGGCTGATCCACAAGCCGAAGAATGCGAATCTGCGCACCTGCTACGTCACCTTGCCGGCCGAGCAAGGCATGTTCGAGGTCTCCGTTGGTTGGAGAGATGCCGACGTGCCCGACGACTTCTGTGAGGTCGCTGTCAAGCATGCGATCGATCTCGAACCTCACCTACCGCGATAGTCGACATTGGGGGAAGCGATGACCGGCAGCACGCAAAATCAGTTGCAGACCTGGCGGAACCTGAAAGAGCAGGGCATCAACGGGGGGAGTTCACGATCGATTACGAGGTCGGTAAGGCCCTGTCCGACCACTGTTTACAGCTTCTGGAGAGCCTGAAGTCCATCCGAAACGACGCTTCGCAGCTCGCCTACCTCGCGGGATACGGTGGCCTCCCTTCCGCCCTCGACTTGAAGAGCAAGTTCGAGAGGAAGGCAGTCGGGGGTGGAGACCACGACCCCGACGACAATGCCCTCACTCGGATCGATCAGCACATCGAGACAGTGACCACGATGCGGGAGGCCTACCTCGCAGCGATCGGGGAGCTCGAGGCCGTCGACCAGTCGAACAGCCAGAACGTGAACACCCAGGGCGAACAGATCTGACCGTCGCTCGGCGGCCGTCCCTACCCACCCGGCCGCCAGTACGCCAGCACCGCACACCCCACCGCGGACTCCTCGACATCCAGCACAGCCCTGCCAGCGAACAGCTCCACATCGAACGTCTCCCGGGTGCTCCCGGTAGCGGCCGCGATCATCCCGCGCGGTGTCATGGATCGCCGGACTTGTCCCCGGTCACCGTCCATCGGTCCACGGCGGGCACGTGGATGAGCCACCGCGGCCCGCAGCAGTGCACTTTGACGTAGTACCGGCGCATGGTCACGGCATCCTCGTCGTGGCGGGCCGGCGTGAGGTCAGTCGATCCATGACAGAGCTTCGGTGAGGGTCACCGGAGGCGCATGCGGGTGGAGACAGTGGGGGTCTGGCCGCCGTAGGGAAAGGGGTCATGCGCAGCAGGGCCTCGAGCCAGAGGCGGGAGCCGCGGTAGCCGGAAGAGCCATCGGGACGGTCTCGGCGGTCGCGGGGTCCTGCACCTCGATGTGGTCCAGGCTCGAGTAGAAGGTGGCGGTGGCGTCGGCGACGTAGTACCGCAAGGGACCGGTGCGGTGTTTCCCTCCGTCATCTGTTCGTACGAATTGCCGGCCAGGGGATCGGCTCCGGGGAGGGGGCCACGGCGCGGATCGAGGACTGTTGTGCGGATGCTCGATTCGTGTCGTGGCGATCGTGCGGCCCGACGCGGGTCAGACGGTCAGTTCGAGCGGGAGCAGACCGAGCTGTGCCTTCACCCGGTGCACGGCCTCACGCACCGGCCCACGCTGGGTGGTGATCTTGCCGTCCGCGGACAGGATGCTGCCCTGCCACACGGCCCCCTCCCGTCGCCAGTCGACCTCGGTCGCCAGCCGCTTGTACATCTCCTGACGCCATTCCAGGTTCGGGCTCTTTCGGATCTCGTAGGCGACGCGGCCGATGGAGGCCGCGGCGTCGGCGGAGGCCGCGGCGAGGGCCTGGTCGAGGCCGTCGTGCTCGCGCAGGCCGATGTTGTGGTCGGACATGGCTGGTTGCTCCTCGGTCGAGTCGGATCAGAGCGTGTGGTGCGGGCAGTAGGCGGAGATGGCGGCGTCGGTGAACGTGTAGGGGTAATCGACTGCGTCGCGGTTCATTTCGGCCAGGATGATCTGGTTGCGCAGGGAGTTGCCCGCGGCATCGAGCCAGCGGCAGTTGCTGTGGGCCAGTTGGATCGCGGCGTCCTGGACGTCGCAGGGTTCTTCGTCGAAGTACGACTCGGCCAGGAAGTGGTAGTCGGCATTGGAGCGCGGGCCGCATCCGCTCGAGGACGAGCCGCCCGCCGAACCCGTGGACGGAGCGGCGGTGGCGGGCGCGGCGGTGATGGCGGCGGCCGCGCCGAGGGCGAGCAGGGACGTGATCGTGCGCACGGCGATGGACATGGTTTCCCCCGGATCGGGACGGGCCGCCCGGTGCATCGGTGATCGTTTCGGGCGGCTGGTGTTGTCGGCAACCCAACTGGTTGCGGTGTACGACGAAACCGTAGCGGTCTGCTGAAATCATTGTCAACCAATCCGCAGATGGATGATGAACAACATGGGTAAGCTGATCGACCGAGCTGTCGTGAGGGGATGTCGTCGCTGTGCAGGAAATCGGCCATCGGTCCTGCTGTCGTCGGCGTCGCGGCGGCGATTGTCGGCCGGCATGCGGTTACCTTCGGCTCGTGGACGTGGATGATCACGCCACCTGCCCGGATCGACGACATCGAGTACTCCCGGATCGACTCCGCGCCGGAGGGCGACGCGGAGGTCGAGCGGCTCACGCGGATGCACGGTGGAGCGGAACCAGCGGACCGGGAGGTGGCCGCTGCCTTTCGTGGTGGAGGAGTCGGCTCGGGGATATGAAAAGGACCGTTGATACCGACCGCGGCCGTCGCCGGTACGCGGGCCGGGCCGTTGCGGTCGCGGTGAGCGTCACAGAATAGACCGACGGATCGGCGGGTGGCCGAGGTGAAGGGGATACTGGCCGATCTGGTGCGGTGAGCAACGGGGCGGGTGCCGCCGGGACGGCGCAGCCGATCGAGGTAGGAGGTTGGGCATTGGCTGAGGTCGTGGGTGGAGTGGCGCCGCTGGCCGATCGCGGGGCCCGGTTGTTCGAGTATCTGGCGCGGGTGCAGGCGATCGGGACGACGCGGGTGACCGAGGTGGACAACCTCGGTTCGGTGATCTGGATGGCGGATCTGCCCGCTCATCAGGCCGTGCGGTACGAGCCGGAGGCGGCGGGCGGGCCGTTCCTGGTGGTGGGGAAGGTGCGGCTGGACCCGCCGGTGGAACTGCACGACGCGCGGGTGCGCGAATGGCTGGTGCCCGGGCCGCTCGACGACCCGGAAGTGGAGCCGGAGTTGCGGGAGACGCGGAACGGGCCCGCGGGCGTGGAGCGGGTGGAGGATCACCCGGAGGTGCTCGAGGCGTTCTCCGGGTGGCTGGTGCGGTGGCGGCCGTGGGCGGCGTCGCAACAGGGGGGGTTGATTGCGCGGGGGGATTTTTAAATAGGGGCGTTGGCCCCCACACAATTTTGTGTATATTTTTTGATTTAAAAAGGTATAAGC
>NZ_JARWRU010000658.1 GCF_029867845.1 Nocardia farcinica
CTGGCCGAGCAGTCGCGCGGCGAGGCCCGCATCGGCGGCCGTGAGCGCCGCCGCGGCCGTCAGCAGCCGCCGGTGCGCCGCGCGGTGCCGCCCCGCGCCGAATTCCGCACTGCCGCGCACCAGGTCGAGCCTGGCCGCGATCGACGGATCGCGCGTGCGGTCCGCTGCCCGCGCCGCCGCCCGCAGGGCCGAATCGAATTCTCCTGCCTCGGCGGCGGTTTCGGCGGCCAGCACCAGCCTGCGAATCCGTGCCGCCTCATCGGTGCTCAACGCGGCGGCCCGCTCGTAGGCGGCCACGGCCCCGTGGTGGCCGTTGCGCAGGCGGGCCCGTTCGGCGGTGGCCTCCAGCGCGGCCGCCACCTCGTCGTCCGGGCCGGTGGCCGCCTGCGCCAGATGCCAGGCCCGCAGGTCGGCACGGTCGGGGGTGGTCATGGTCGCGGCCAGCGCCCGGTGCGCGGCCAGCCGGTCGCCCAACGGCGCGCCCCGATAGATCGCCGACCGCAGCAACGGATGCCGCAGACGCAGGTGCCCGCCGTCGGCGGCGATCAACCCGAGTTCCTCGGCGGGCCGCAGATCCTCCGGGCCGGTGCCCAGTTCGGCGGCCGCGGCCAGCACCGGTCCCGCCTCGGTGGTCCCGGCCGCCGCGGCCACCAGCAGCGTGGTGCGGGTGGCCGCGGGCAGCATGCTCACCCGGCCGTGGAAGGCCACGTGCAGCCGCTGGGTCAACGGCAGCGGATTCGGTCCCTCGTCGGCGGCGTCGGCCAGCACACCGGGCAGTTCGCGCAGGGCGAGCGGATTGCCCGCCGCCACCCCCAATGTGCGCATCCTGACGTCAGGGGCGAGCGCAGGCGCCGTGGCGTCGAGCAGCGCGGCGGCCGCATCCGGGCGCAGCGGGCCCACGTGCAGCTCCGGCAGCCCGGGTGCGGGGAAGTCCTCCGGCCCGTCGCGGGTGGCGAAGATCAGCGCCACCCCCTCCGCGTCGAGCCGCCTCGCGGCGAACAGCAGCGCGTCGGCGCTGGCGTGGTCGAGCCAGTGCGCGTCGTCGATCAGGCACAGCAGCGGATGCTCGGCCGCCTCCTCGGCCAGCAACGACAGCACCGCCGAGCCGATGAACAGCCGGTCCCCTGGCGCGCTCGCACCGAGACCGAACGCGCCGGACAGGGCGGCGCGCTGGCGTTCGGGCAACCGCTGGATCAGCCGCCGCATCTGCGGCCCCGTCGGACGTGCCAGCAGATGCAGCCCGGCGAACGGCAGTTCCGCCTCCGACTCCACCCCGGCGCTGCGGACCGTCGCCAGTCCCTGAGCCGCCGCGTAGTCCAGCAGGGCGGTCTTGCCGACGCCGGGCTCACCGCGCAGCACCAGCGCCCCGCTGTGCCCGGTCCGCGCGTGCGCCAGCAGCTCGTCGATGCGCGCCTGCTCGCTCTCGCGTCCGTACAGCACGGCTCCACCGTAACCGAGCGTCGCGGGTGGGTATCGCGACCGCCCGAGTACCCATCCGAGGCCGAAAAGTACTTATGCGTGACAGATTCGGCGACCCGGCCACCGCTCCTACCGTTTCTCCCGTACCCACCGGAAAACCCCGGCTCACCGAGGAGAGACAGCATGAACGACCTCGTCGCCCAGTACCTGGCGATCTGGAACACCACCGATCCCGTCGCCCGCCGCGCGGCCATCGCCCGCGTCTTCACCGACCGGCCCGCCTACGTCGACCCGCTGATGGACCTCAGCGGCCGCGAGGCCATCGACGCCGGCATCGCCGCGGTCCAGTCGCAGTTCCCCGGCCTGGTCTTCCGGCTCGCCGGCCCGGTCGACGCCCACCACGAGCAGGCCCGCTTCCGCTGGGAACTCGGGCCGGCCGACGGCGCCGCGGTGGTCGTCGGCTTCGACGTCGCCATCCTCGACGGCGGCCGCATCGACCGCGTCTACGGCTTCCTCGACCAGGTTCCGGCCGCCGCCTGATCGGCCGCCCGTGACCTCTCGCCCGCCGTCCAGAAGGACTCTCAATGACCACCTCCACCCCCGCCTCCACCGGCCGCCTGTCCGCCCTGCTCGGGTCAGGTGATCGCCTGCTGCGCCTCGCCCTGCGCGCCGACGCGCTCGTCACCGGCGTCAACGGCCTGGCCTATCTCGCCCTGTCCGGTCCATTGGAGTCGCTGCTCGGCCTCGACCGCGGCGTGGCGCTCGGCCTCGGCGCCTTCCTGCTCGTCTACGCCGTGGCCGTGACCGTCGTCGGCCTGCCCGTCCGCGTCAACGGTGCCGCCGTCCTGGCGGTGATCGGCGCCAACGCCGCCTGGGCCGTCGGCAGCGTGGTGGTCGTACTCACCGGGGTACTCGGCCTGACCGCGGTCGGCTCGGTGTGGGCGATCCTGCAGGCACTGGTGGTCGGTGGTTTCGCCGCCGCCCAGTACGAGGGTCTGCGTACGGCCGGCTGACACCAGGTGCGGGGGGGGGGGGGGGGCCGCGGGGGGGGGGCGCCCCCCCCCCCCCCCCCCCCACGACCCCCCGGGGGGGGGGGGGGGCGGGCCCCCGCCCCCCCCCCCCCCCCCC
>NZ_JARWRU010000659.1 GCF_029867845.1 Nocardia farcinica
CACGACTAATAACATCTGGGTTATCTAATACTCCGCTCCCGCGCGCAGTTTCGCGGCCAGGAAGGCGGTGTCGGAATCGAGGTCGGGCGAGCGGTGGTGGCCCTGCGGGAACGAGGCGACGCCCACGTGGAAGTCGCCGAGGTCGCGCACGATGCGCACCAGCTCCTCGGCGTACTCCACGCCCTCGGGGTGGCGGTGCCACTCGCCGAGCGGGTCGCCCGGGGGGTCGCCGCGCAGCACCAGGATGTTGCGGATGCCGGAGTCGGCGTAGGCGCCGACCAGCGAGCGCAGCTCGGCCACGCTGTGCCCGACGGCGGTCAGGTGGGCCACCGGCAGCAGCGTGGTCTCCTGCGCCAGCTGGCCGGTGACGCGCACCGTCCTGTCCTTGGTGGAGCCGCCCGCGCCGTAGGTCATGGACACGAAGGCCGGATGCATCCGCTCGAACTCGCGCACCGCCCGCCACAGCCTGGCCTCGCCCGCCGCGTCGCGGGGCGGATTGAACTCGACGGAGAACGGCACCGCACGGCCCTCGTGGGCCCGCAGGCGCTGCACCACCGACGGAGTGCCGGAGATGGACGCGGGCGCGGGATCGAAAGTCACCGGTCCAGTGTAGTGAGGCGGCCCCGGCGAAAGTGCCCGCGCGCGCGTTCCTGACATATCAGCTGGTAGAGACGCTGTTTCCGACAAAGTTGAGCCCGGTGGGCACAGCTTGCGCACATGCGAGTATTCTTCGTGTCGGCAGCATCGTGAACTCGCACACACGAGCGCGCTCACGCCTGCCGCGAAACGTCGGCGCGATGTTCCCGGACCGGAACCCGCGCCGAGCACACCAGCACCGAAATACTGCCCGACTTCCGCGCAGCTGCGACACACAGCTCAGACACCGTGACCTTGGAGGTTCCTCTGTCCGCCGGACCCGGTACTCCGACACGAACCCCTGCCGCCGGGACTCCCGCGCCGAGGCTGGGGTCCGAGGAGTTCATCGCCTCCGTGGAGGCCGCGCTGGTCTCGTTCTTCGCGAGCCGCCGCCCCACCGTCTCCGCTCTCGGGCCGGTGTTCGAGGAAGCCGCCGACACCCTGGAATCGTTCGTGCTGCGCGGCGGCAAGCGCACCAGGCCCGCCTTCGCCTGGCACGGCTGGCTCGGCGCGGGCGGCGACGAGAACGCCGGCGAGGCGGGCCCGGTCCGCACCGCCTGCTCGGCGCTCGAACTGGTCCAGGCCTGCGCGCTGGTGCACGACGACATCATCGACTCCTCCCGCACCCGGCGGCGCTTTCCCACCGTGCACGTGGACTTCGAGCAGCGCCACCGCGAGCGCGGCTGGTCCGGCGATCCCGCGCACTTCGGCATCGGTGTGGCCATCCTCGTCGGCGATCTGGCGCTGGCCTGGGCCGACGACATGGTGCACGCGGCAGGGCTGAGCCAGGCCGCCCTCGCCCGCTTCGCCCCGGTGTGGGCGCTCATGCGCACCGAGGTCCTCGGCGGGCAGTTGCTCGACATCAACGGCGAGGCCGGGCGCGACGACTCGGTGGAGGCCGCGCTGCGGATCAACCGCTACAAGACCGCCGCCTACACCGTGGAGCGGCCGCTGCACCTCGGCGCGGCGCTGGCGGGCGCGGACGAGGGCCTGATCGCGGCCTACCGCACCTTCGGCACCGACATCGGCATCGCCTTCCAGCTGCGCGACGACCTGCTCGGCGTGTTCGGCGACCCCGAGGTCACCGGCAAGCCCTCCGGCGACGACCTGCGCGAGGGCAAGCGCACCGTGCTGCTGGCCGAGGCGCTGCGCCGGGCCGACGACACAGACCACACCGCGGCGGCTCTGCTGCGGGACAGCATCGGCACCGATCTGGATGCCGAGGACGTGGAACGCCTACGCGCCGTGCTCGTCGAGCTCGGCGCCGTCGACGATGTGGAACGCCGCATCGCCGATCTCACCGACCGCGGCCTGGCCGCATTGGAAACCAGTTCGGCCACCCCGGCCGCGAAGCAGACCCTTCGCGACATGGCGCTGGCCGCTACCAGGAGGACTGCATGAAAGCCGTTGTGTCGCCCGCTCATCGGGTGATCACCGTCGGGGCCGGGCCTGCCCCGCGCGGCACCGGCAAGCGCCGGGGCAAGGCCTTGGCCGCCCTCACCGAACGCCGGGTGATCCTCGGCGCCTCGCTGCCGACGCGGCGAGAATTCCCGGTCCCCCGGTCGTGTTCGGCGCTCCCGGAGGACGACCTGTTCGCCGACGACTACTTCGACGCGCTCGACGACACCGTCCTCGAGGACTGAATCCCGGTTCCGTCCGCACCGGCCCGGCCTCGCCGGGGTCCGGCCCCACCCCCGCGTGCCCGCCGCAAGCCGGGCGCGCCCGGGTGCTCCGGCCTGCCGGGGGTAACCTCCGCACCGGGTGGCACAGTGCCGGGAGCCGAGCGGCGGGCTCCCCTCAGGAGCGGGAAGCCGGCCGGTTCGACGCGAGCCGAAGGAGAGGGAGCCGGATGAAAACCGTTGCGGGACCGACCGATCGGATCGTCGTCGTCGGCGCCGGGTTGTCCGGGCTCGCCGCGGCGCTGCACCTGACCGGTGCGGGCAGGCAGGTCACGGTGTTCGAACGCGCCGACCATCCCGGCGGCCGGGTCGGCCACTACACCGGCCAGGACTACCGCATCGATTCCGGTGCGACCGTGCTCACCCTGCCCGAGCTGGTCGATGAGGCGCTGGCCGCCGTGGGGCACACCCGCGCCTCGGCGCCGGTGCCGCTCGAGGTGCTGTCGCTCACGCCGAGCTATCACGCCCGCTTCGCCGACGGCTCCGAGATCAGGGTGTTCGCCGACGAGGAGGCGATGGCGCGGGAGGTCGCGCGCACCTGCGGCGCGCCCGAGGCCGAACGATACCGGCGGCTGCGGGCCTGGCTGGCCGACATCTACCGGGCCGAGTTCGCCGAGTTCATGGACGACAACTTCGACTCGCCCCTGGACATGGTGCGCACCCGCGCCAAACGGGCCGCGCTGCTCGATCTGGTGCGCCTCGGCGGTTTCGGCAGGCTCGGCGCGAAGATCGACCGGCTGCTCACCGACCGCCGCCTGTCGCGGCTGTTCACCTTCCAGGCCCTGTACGCGGGCATGGCTCCGGCCGACGCGCTGGCGGTCTACGCCGCCATCCCGCACATGGACACCTCGCTCGGGGTGTACTTCCCGCGCGGCGGCATGAGCGCGGTGGCGGCCACCATGGCCTCGGCGCTCACCGACGCGGGCGGCACGCTGGTCTGCGACAGCGAGGTCGACCGGATCGAGTACACGGGCAAGCGCGCCACCGCGGTGGTGCTCACCGACGGCAGCTCGGTGCCCTGCGACGCGGTGGTGCTCACCGCGGACCTCGGTTCGATCGAGCGGTTCGGCGGCAGGCGCAGGCGCGGGCTGCGGGCTTCGCCCTCGGCCGTGGTCGCGCACGGCACCGTGCCCGTCGAGGTGGCCGCGGCCTGGCCGGTGCAGGCGCATCACACCATCGACTTCGGCGCGGCCTGGGAACAGACCTTCCGGGAGATCGCCACCCGGCGCGGCAAGGGCAGGCTGATGAGCGATCCCTCGCTGCTGCTGACCCGGCCCGCCCTGACCGACCCCGATCTGCTGATCACCCGCCCGGACGGCCGCCACGAGCCCTTCTCGGTGCTCGCGCCCTGCCCGAATCTGGACAGCGCGCCGCTGGACTGGGACCGGACGGCCCGGCCCTATCTCGCCGAACTGCTGGCCGAACTGGAGCGGCGCGGCTACCGCGGCATCGCCGAGCACTTCACCGTCGACCACCTCGACACCCCCGCCACCTGGCGGGACAAGGGCATGCTGGCCGGCACCCCGTTCGCGGCGGCGCACCTGTTCCGGCAAACCGGCCCGTTCCGCACCAGGAACATGCCCGGCTTCGCCGACAACGTGGTCCTCGCCGGTTGCGGCACCGTGCCCGGCATCGGTGTGCCGACGGTCCTGCTGTCCGGCAAACTCGCCGCACACCGCATCGTCGGCGCAGGCGGCGGCATCTCCGGGGATACGGCCAGGACCAGGGCGAGCGCTTCCGCGAGCAACCACTAAACTGTCAGCCGACCATATCCACACGCGGTTGCGACCGCCGATCTCGCCCGGGGGAACCGACACGACATGCATCCCCCCGACACGAGCACCGCAGCCCCCACCACCGCCGCCGCGAGTGGCGCCGTTCCCGGTGGAGGCCGCACTCGGATGCAGGCCTGGGCCGACTTCGCCCGCAGCCAGGAGGGACACGCGGCGCTGCTCGGCTTCGTCGGCGCCGCGCTGATCACCTTCGGCGGCTTCGGGGCGGGCAGTGTCAGGACCCGCGACCCGCTGCTCGAGGCGCTGCACCTGTCCTGGCTGCGGTTCGGGCACGGCTACGCGCTGTCGACGATGCTGATCTGGGCGGGCGTGCTCGCCATGATCACCGCCTGGGTGCGGCTGGGCCGCAGCACGCTCGGCTTCGGCGGCCGTCCGGTGCACGTGACGCTGAACGAGCTGCGCGCGATCGTCGGCATCTGGATCTTCCCGCTGCTGTTCGCGGTGCCGATGTTCAGCCGCGACGCCTACTCCTACCTGGCCCAGGGCGCGCTGCTGCGCGACGGATTCGACCCGTACGTGGTCGGCCCCGTCGCCAATCCCGGTGTGCTGCTGGACAATGTGAGCCCGGTCTGGACCACCACCACCGCCCCCTACGGCCCGGCTTTCCTGCTGCTCGGACGCGCCATCACCACGGTCACCGGCGACGACGTGGTGTCGGGGACCATCGCGCTGCGGCTGGTGATGCTGCCGGGCCTGGCGCTGATGATGTGGGCGGTGCCCTATCTGACCAAGCATCTCGGCGGCAGGCCGACGGTGGCGCTGTGGCTGGCGGTGCTCAACCCGCTGGTGCTCATCCACCTGATCGGCGGCGTGCACAACGAGATGCTGATGGTCGGCCTGATGTGCGCCGGTATCGCCCTGGTGCTGGAACGCCACCACGTGGCGGGCATCGTCGTGGTGGCGATCGGCGTTGCCATCAAGGCGATGGCCGGGGTCGCCCTGCCGTTCCTGGTGTGGATCTGGATGCTGCACGAACGCGAACGCCGCGCCGCCGAGCGGGCGGCCAGCGATCCGAACGCCGAGCGAGATCCGGCCTCCAGCGAGGAGTCCGGGCCTCCAGACGCGGCCAAGCCCGGTCCCGACATGCCGCATCCGGCACGGACCTTCGTCAAGATCGCCGGCCTCGGGCTGAGCGTGTTCGCGCTGGTGTTCGTGATCGCCACCGCCGCGGCGGGTGTCGGAATCGGCTGGCTCACCGCGCTTTCCGGCTCGAAGAAGATCATCAACTGGCTGTCGCTGCCGACCGTCATGGCGCATGCCACGACCTGGTTCACCAGCCTGCGGCTGGAACCGGTGCTCAGCGTCACCCGCATGCTGTGCGCGGTCGCGCTGGTGGTGCTGCTGGTGGCCACCTGGTGGCGCTTCCGGCACACCGAGCGCGAGGCGGTCTTCGGCATCCTCATCGCCTTCGTGGCCATCGTGATCCTCTCCCCCGCCGCGCTGCCCTGGTACTACTCGTGGCCGCTGGCGCTGGCGGCGGGCTTCGCGCTGTCCACGACGACGCTGATGGTGCTGGTCGGCATCTGCACCTGGCTGATGCTGGTCTTCCAGCCGGACGGGTCGATCGGCCTGTACAACTTCTGGCACGTGGCCGCGGCGACGTTCGTGGCCGTGGTGGCCGCCCTGTCGCTGCGCTACGTGGACCCGCTGCGGCTGAGCGCCCCGCCCGCGAAACCACGCGCGGCGCAGCCGGTGCGGGCGGCCGCGGCGGAGCCCGCCACCACCGCCCGGGCGTGAACACCCCCGCCGGAGGACCGAACCGGGCGTCCGCGCCGGGAGATCCCGGCCAACCCGATCCGCTCGGCGTCGACCTCGCCTCGGTGGATCTGCCGCGCGCCTACCGGTGCTGCCGCGACATCGCGGCGGCGCACGGGCGCACCTACCACCTGGCCACCCGCCTGCTGAGCGCCCAGCAGCGGCCGGCGGTGCACGCGCTGTACGCCTTCGCGCGGGTGGTGGACGACATCGTCGATGTGGACACCTGCCGCGTCGACACCTGCCGCGTCGGCCCCGACGGCGGCGACGGTGGACCCGCACCCGTGGTCTCGGCCGTCGACCTGCTCGACCTGGTCGAGGCGCAGGTCCGCGCGGCGCTGGGCGGCCGGGTGCACGCACCGGCGTCCGCGCGGGCACTGCCGCAGGCCTGGCCCGCCGTGCTGGCGGCGCTGACCGACACCGTGCGGCGGTTCGACATCGACCCCGCGCACTTCTGGACGTTCCTCGACTCCATGCGCATGGACGTCCCCGGCTCGCCGCTGTTCCGCGACCGCTACGCCGACATGGCCGAGCTCACCGAGTACATGCGCGGCTCGGCGGCCGCGATCGGATTGCAGCTGGTGCCGGTGCTCGGCACGGTCGGGCCGCGCGCCGAGGCCGAGCCCGCGGCGGCGGCGCTGGGCGAGGCGTTCCAGCTCACCAATTTCCTGCGTGATGTGGCCGAGGATCTGGACCGGGGGCGGATCTATCTGCCCGCCGAGGAGCTGGCCGCCTTCGGGGTGGACGAGGACCTGCTCGCGCACTGCCGCGCGAGCGGCGAGACCGACCCGAGGGTGCGACGCGCGCTGGCTCATCTGATCGAGCTCGACCGCGCGTACTATCGCAGGGCCGAGGCGGGCATCGACCTGCTCGCGCCGAGGGTGCGCCCGGCCATCCGCACCGCGAGCGTGCTGTACGCGGGAATCCTGGAGCGCATCGAGGAGTCCGGGTACGCGGTGTTCCGGCGACGCGCGGTGGTGCCGCGGCGACGCAAGCTCGCCGTCGCGGCGGGACAGGTCGTCCGGGCCGCGCTACCCGGCCGGGTGAGCGGGTAGCGCGAACCGGGGCCGATCGGGCCGGGAG
>NZ_JARWRU010000660.1 GCF_029867845.1 Nocardia farcinica
GACGTGTGGACGCTGTTCCACTCCTACGCCTTCGACTTCTCGGTGTGGGAGCTGTGGGGCCCGCTGCTGTTCGGCGGCACCGTGGTGGTCGTCGACTACTACACCTCGCGCTCGCCGGAGCAGTTCCTGGAACTGCTGCGCGCCGAGCGGGTCACGGTGCTCAACCAGACCCCGTCGGCCTTCTACCAGCTGGCCGAGGCCGACCGCACCGCCGCGCCGGACGCGGCGCCGCTGTCGCTGCGCTACGTGGTGTTCGGCGGCGAGGCGCTGGAGCTGCGCAGGCTGTCGGATTGGATCGCCCGCCACGGTGATTCGGCGCCGCTGCTGGTGAACATGTACGGCATCACCGAGACCACGGTGCACGTGTCCTACCGGGCGCTTGACGCCGCGACCATCGCGGGCGCGGCGGGCAGCATCGTCGGCAGGGCCATCGCGGGCCTGAAGCTGTACGTGCTGGACAACCGGCTGCGGCCGGTCCCGGTGGGTGTCGCGGGCGAGATCTATGTCGCAGGCCCGCAGCTGGCCCGCGGCTACCTCGGCCGCCCCGACCTGTCGGCGGTCCGTTTCGTGGCCGACCCGCTGGCCGACGCGGCGAACGCCGGTGAGCGGTTGTACCGCACCGGCGACCTGGCCCGCTGGAACCGCGACGGCGAGCTCGAGTACCTCGGCCGCGCCGACGACCAGGTGAAGGTGCGCGGCTTCCGCATCGAGCTCGGCGAGATCGAGGCCGCCGTGCTGGCCCAGCCGGGCATCGCCCAGGCCGCGGTGATCGTGCGCGAGGACCAGCCGGGCGACCAGCGCATCGTCGCCTACGTGGTGGCCGAGCCGGACACGAACCCGGATCTGGACGCCGTGCGCGCGGGGGCGGGGGAGATGCTGCCCTCGTACATGGTGCCCTCGGCGCTGGTGCGCCTGGAGTGGATTCCGCTGACGGTCAACGGCAAGCTGGACCGGCGCGCCCTGCCCGCGCCCGCGGTGCAGGCCAAGGCCTTCCGCGCGCCGGTCACCCCGGTGCAGGAGACCGTGGCCTCGGTCTTCGCCGAGGTGCTCGACCTGCCCAGGGTCGGTGTCGACGACGACTTCTTCGACCTGGGCGGCAACTCGCTGATCGCCACCAGGGTCGCCGCCCGCATCGGCGCGGCGCTCGGCACCTCGGTGCCGGTGCGCACGCTGTTCGAGGCCTCCACGGTGGAGGCGCTGGCCGCGCGGCTCGAGTCGCACACCGGCGGCGCCGCGGTGGCGCTGACCCCGCGCCCGCGCGCGGCGGGTGAGCTGGTGCCGCTGTCGTACGCGCAGCAGCGCATGTGGTTCCTCAACAAGTACGACACCTCGTCGGCCACCTACAACCTGCCCATCGCCATCCGCATGACCGGCGAGCTGGACGTGGCGGCGTTGCGCCTGGCGCTTGCCGACGTGGTGCGCAGGCACGAGTCGCTGCGCACCCGCTACCCCGAGCACGGCGGCACCCCGGTGCAGGTCGTGGTCCCGGCCGAGCAGATCGACATCGAGCTGCGGCCGGTGCGGGTGGCCGCGGAGCGGCTGGCCGAGACGGTGGCCGAGTTCGTCGGCACCGGATTCGACGTGGCCGAAGAGGTTCCGCTGCGCAGCAGGCTGTTCGCGGTCACCGCCGCGAACACGCAGGAAGCCGCCGCCGAGCCCGCCGAGCACGTGCTCGTCGTGGTGGTGCACCACATCGCCGCCGACGGCTTCTCCATGGGGCCGCTGACCCGCGATGTGATGACCGCCTACACCGCGCGCACCCAGGACAGCGTGCCCGGCTGGGCGCCGCTGCCGGTGCAGTACGCCGACTTCGCGCTCTGGCAGCGCGAGACCCTCGGCGACGAGTCCGACCCGGATTCGCTGATGGCGCGCCAGGTGGCGTTCTGGAAGCGCGAGCTGGACTACCTGCCCGACGAGCTGTCGCTGCCCACCGACCGTCCGCGTCCGGCGGTGGCCTCCCATCGCGGCGCGACGCTGACCACCGAACTGCCCGCCGAGCTGATGGCGGCGCTGGACCGGGTGGCCCGCGCCAACGGCGCCTCGCTGTTCATGGTGGTGCACTCCGCGCTGGCGGTGCTGCTGGCCCGCCTGTCGGGCTCGGAGGACATCGCCGTCGGCACCCCCGTCGCCGGCCGCGGCGAGGCGGTGCTCGACGATCTGGTCGGCATGTTCGTCAACACGCTGGTGCTGCGCACCCTCGTGCAGGAGAACGAGTCCTTCACCGACCTGCTCGACCGTGTCCGCCACGCCGACCTCGACGCCTACGGCAACGCCGATGTCCCGTTCGAGCGCCTGGTGGAACTGCTGGCCCCCGAGCGCTCGCAGGCGCGCAACCCGCTGTTCCAGGTGATGCTGGCCTTCCAGAACCTGGACCGCACCGCCCTCGAGCTGCCAGGTCTGTCGGTGTCCGCGCTGGACCTCGAGGAGAACGTCGCCCGCTTCGACCTGCAGTTCACGCTGTCGGAGAACGGTTCGGCCGCCGGCGCCGAGGCGAGCGCGATGACACTGGCGCTGACCTACGCCACCGAGCTGTTCGACGCCGACACCGCCGAGCAGATCGTGCGCCGGTGGAAGCGTGTGCTCGCCGCGATCGCCGCCGACCCGGCCGTGCGCGTCGGCGCCATCGACGTGCTCGACGCCGAGGAGCAGGCCGACCTGATCGCCCGCGCCGGCGCGCCCGCCGTGCCCGCGCAGCCGCTGTTCGAGCTGATGGCCGAGGCCGCCGCGCACGACCCGGCCGCGCCCGCGGTCGTGTTCGAGGGGACGACTCTGTCCTACGGCGAACTCGACGAGCGCTCCAACAGGCTGGCCCGGCTGCTCATCGCCGAGGGCATCGGCGCCGAGGACCTGGTCGCCGTCGGCGTGCCGCGCTCGGCCGACTCGGTCTTCGCCGCCTGGGCGGTGTCCAAGACCGGCGCGGCCTTCGTGCCGGTCGACCCGGACTACCCGGCCGAGTACTTCACCAACCCGAACCTGACCGAACCCATGCCCATCCACGTCGACGCGGCGGGCAGGGTCCTCGGCTACCTCGCCCTGTGGGACACCGCGCACCGCGCCTTCCCCGGACTGGACCGCACCCCGTA
>NZ_JARWRU010000661.1 GCF_029867845.1 Nocardia farcinica
AACACCCACCCCCACTCCCTGCGCCGCCTCCCCCCCCCCCCCCCGCCCGCGCCCCCCACCTGGCGGGCCCCCCGCGACACCCTCGCCGCCTTCGCCGACGCGGGTTCGGCCGCCCCGGTCGGCTTCGTCCCCGCCGCCGAGGCCTACGCCCGCAGGCAGCAGGGCGGTGACCCGGACGCGGCCACCCGAGCCCTGCGCTCGCCCGCCCAGCAGCACGAGACCAGGCAGGAGCGCCCGCTGCCGCCGCCGCAGCGCAGCCTGGCCCACCCGGAGACGGCCGCCCACCCCACCACCGCGCCCTCGGGGTCCGGCTCCGGCCCCGCCTCGGGCGGCAAGCGGCGCGCGGTGCTCATCGGCGGGCTGGCCGGCGGCCTGGTCGCGGTGTCCGCGCTGCTCATCGGCAGCATGACCGACTCGGACCCCAGCGGATCGGTGGCGCAGGCCAACACCCCCACTTCCTCGTCGGTCTCCCCTGGCGCGAGCACCACCACCGCGACCCCGGCGCTCGGCACCACGCCGAGCAGCGGCACCGTCGACTGGGGTTCGGCCGGCCAGCTGATCGTCGACTTCTACAACAACCCCAGCGGCTCCTGGTCGCTGCTCACCCCGGCCGCGCAGGCCGCCTACGGCAGCCAGGAGGAGTTCCAGGAGTACTGGAACTCGCGCATCATCGAGAGCTTCGCCAACATCAACGCCGCCACCGGCGCCAACAACGAGGACGGCTCGGTGGACATGCGCCTTGGCAGCATCACCGTCGGCGGCACCTCCAAGCCGATGGTGCTGCGCGTGGTCGCGCACAACGGCAGGCTGCTCATCGACAGCGACACCCGCTAGCCCGGTCCGCCGCTCCCGCCCGTCCCGGCGGTCCGCCGCCCCGCGCGGGGGCGGAGGGTGACGGTCCTCACGCAGGCCCGACCATTAGGCTGGTAGCGGCAGCTTTCCTGTTGCCGCACGTCCGCGAGACGAAGGAATCGACACCGACATGACATCCCGCATCGAGCTCGCCCGCGTCGATCTGCGCGGTCGCACTCCCTCCGCTGCCGAGCTGCGCGCCGCGCTGCCGCGCGGAGGAGTCGACGTGGACTCGGTGCTCCATCATGTGCGGCCGGTCGTCGAGGCGGTCCGCGAGCGCGGCGCCGCGGCGGCACTCGAATACGGCGAGAAGTTCGACGGAGTCGTGCCGGAGACCGTGCGGGTGCCCGCCGAGCGGTTGCGGCGCGCGCTGGACGAACTCGATCCGGCCGTGCGCGCGGCGCTGGAGGAGTCCATCGCCCGCGCCCGCAAGGTGCACGCCGACCAGCGGCGCACCGACACCACCACCGAGGTCGTGCCGGGCGGCACGGTCACCGAGCGGTGGGTGCCGGTGGCGCGCGTCGGCCTGTACGTGCCGGGCGGCAACGCCGTCTACCCCTCCAGCGTGGTCATGAACGTCGTGCCCGCCCAGGCCGCGGGCGTCGGCTCGCTGGTGGTGGCCTCCCCGCCGCAGGCGAACTTCGGCGGGCTGCCGCACCCGACCATCCTGGCCGCCGCGCACCTGCTCGGCGTGGCCGAGGTGTGGGCCGTCGGCGGCGCCCAGGCGGTGGCGCTGCTGTCCTACGGCGGCACCGACACCGACGGCGCGGAACTGGCCCCGGTCGACCTCATCACCGGGCCGGGCAACATCTACGTCACCGCCGCCAAGCGGCTGTGCCGCGGGCTGGTCGGCATCGACGCCGAGGCGGGTCCCACCGAGATCGCCATCCTCGCCGACGCCACCGCCGACCCGGCGCACGTGGCCGCCGACCTCATCAGCCAGGCCGAACACGATGTGCTCGCCGCCAGCGTGCTGGTCACCGACAGCGAGGCGCTGGCCGACGCCGTCGACGCCGCGCTCACCGCGCAGATGCCGGTGGTCGCGCATGCCGAGCGGGTGCGCACCGCGCTGACCGGCAAGCAGTCGGGCACCGTGCTGGTCGACGACATCGACCAGGGCCTGCGGGTGGTCGACGCCTACGCCGCCGAGCATCTGGAGATCCAGACCGCCGACGCCCCGGCCGTGGCCGCGCGGGTGCGCAACGCGGGCGCGGTGTTCGTCGGCCCGTACGCCCCGGTCAGCCTGGGCGACTACTGCGCGGGGTCCAACCACGTGCTGCCCACCGCGGGCTGCGCGAGGCACTCCTCGGGGTTGAGCGTGCAGACCTTCCTGCGCGGCATCCACGTCGTGGAGTACACCGAGGCGGCGTTGAAGGACGTGGCAGGTCACGTGGTCGCGCTGGCGACCGCCGAGGACCTGCCCGCGCACGGGCAGGCCGTCACGGTGCGCTTCGAGGCGCTGTCGTGAGCGCCCCCGCCGTCCCCGGCGCCGCCGCCACCCTGGCCGATCTGCCGCTGCGGGAGAACCTGCGCGGCAAATCCCCGTACGGGGCGCCGCAGTTGAGCGTGCCGGTGCAGCTCAACACCAACGAGAACCCGCACCCGCCGAGCAAGGCGCTCGTCGACGACGTGGCCGAGGCCGTGCGCGCCGCCGCGGCCGACCTGCACCGCTACCCGGACCGCGACGCCGTCGCGCTGCGCACCGATCTGGCCGAGTACCTGACTCGCCAGACCGGCGTCGCCGTCGACACCGCGAACGTGTGGGCGGCCAACGGTTCCAACGAGATCTTGCAGCAGCTGTTGCAGGCCTTCGGCGGGCCCGGCCGCAGCGCGCTGGGTTTCGTGCCCTCCTACTCGATGCACCCGATCATCTCCGAGGGCATCGACACCGAGTGGGTGGAGGCCAGGCGCGAGGCCGACTTCTCCCTCGACGTGGACCGCGCGGTGGCCACCATCGCGCAACGCCGCCCCGACGTGGTGTTCGTGACCAGTCCGAACAACCCGACCGGGCACAGCATCCCGGTCGAGGACCTGGCCCGCATCCTGGCGGCCGCACCCGGCATCGTGGTGGTGGACGAGGCCTACGCCGAGTTCTCCGCCCAGCCCAGCGCCATCGGCCTGATCGACCGCTACCCGGCGAAGCTGGTGGTCAGCCGGACCATGAGCAAGGCCTTCGCCTTCGCGGGCGGCCGGCTGGGCTACCTGGTCGCCGCGCCCGCGGTGATCGACGCGCTGTTGCTGGTGCGCCTGCCCTACCACCTGTCGGTGGTCACCCAGGCCGCCGCGCGGGCCGCGCTGCGTCATGCCGAGGAAACCCTCGGCAGTGTCGCCGAACTGGCCGCCCAGCGCGACCGGGTCGCCGCCGCGCTGACCGAGATGGGCTACACCGTGGTGCCGAGCGACGCGAACTTCCTGCTGTTCGGCGCCTTCGCCGACGCGCCGAGGGCCTGGCAGCGCTATCTCGACCACGGGGTGCTCATCCGCGATGTCGGCATCCCGGGGCACCTGCGCGCCACCATCGGTCTGGCCGAGGAGAACGACGAATTCCTGCGCGTGAGCGCGCTGCTGGCCGCCGGCGAACTCACCGGCGCCACCGACGAACGAGGCAACGAATGACCACCGCACACCGCACCGCCCGCGTCGAGCGCGTCACCAGGGAGTCGAGCATCGTCGTCGAGCTCGATCTCGACGGCACCGGTCGCACCGACATCAGCACCGGCGTGCCGTTCTACGATCACATGCTCACCGCGCTCGGACGCGACAGGAGCATAAAACAGAACAAGACGGCCGAGGGGGGCAAAGAAATAAATGGGCCCGACAACCAGCGCGACACACCCCAACTTCGAGCGAAAGAC
>NZ_JARWRU010000662.1 GCF_029867845.1 Nocardia farcinica
GCTGACCGTGCTCATGGTCGACGCCGTCGCCGAGCAGGACGCGCCCATCGATCAGCACGCCCCGGTGCGCGAGCGGATGGCCGCCATCGCCGACGGGGTGCGCGCGGAGATCCTGGCGCATCCGTGGTTGCTGGAGGTGCCGCCGTGGCGGCTGGTGCTCGGCCCGGGACGGATGCGGCGCTACGAGCGTCAGCTCGCCGCGATCGAGGGGATCGGACTGTCGGATGTGGAGATGGATCGGGTGGTCGCGGTGCTCACCGACTTCGCGGTCGGCAACGCCCGGCTCGCGGTGGCCCGGACGAGGGAGACCGGTGAGCTCAGCGACGCCCGGTGGTGGGAGCAGGTCGGTCCCGAACTCGAACGGGTGATGCCTGCCGCGGATTTCCCGCTGGCGGGCCGGGTCGGGGCCGCGGTCGGCGAACTGCACCAGGCGCCCGCCGATCCCGGCGGCGCCTACGCCTTCGG
Source organism: Nocardia farcinica (assembly GCF_029867845.1). Lineage (GTDB taxonomy): Bacteria > Actinomycetota > Actinomycetes > Mycobacteriales > Mycobacteriaceae > Nocardia > Nocardia farcinica_A. Next base: position 466 of record NZ_JARWRU010000662.1, read on the forward strand.
GCTGGCCAAACTCATCGACGGCATTCTGGCCGACCTGTAGCCGCAAAACGCCGGGACACGGCCGGCGCCCGAGGGGGCGCACGTGGGGGCGCAGACGCCGACAGCGGGCGACCGTGGGGCCGCCCGCTGCCGGGGAAGACGATCTTCTGTTGTCCGATGCTGTTGTGTCAGGACGTGAGAACGTCGGAACGGGAAATCATCGCGGTGCCGAGTTCAGAGCGCGGGCGCCGATTCCGTGTCGATGACGGCGTCGAGCTCACGCAGACGCTCCATGTGCTCGTTCGCGTGATGCTGGCAGAAGAGCAACTCTCCACCTGCCGGGAGAACTGCGCGCACACGGGCGGCAGCCCCGCAGCGGTCGCAACGATCGACCGCGGTCAGTGGGGTGCTAGTCAGGGTTCCTGGCATGACTCCTCCGTCCTGGCTCCCGGGCACTACAGTCCGTTCACCTGGTGTGGGGCTCGTGGTCACTCACCACGAGCTCGCTACCGCTACTTCCCAGCAGTGGTATGACTACTCTGTCAGACGTTCGCGCTCCGGGCTTTGTTCCCGGCGGGATTGCAGTGTGTTTTCTCTAACACGACCTGGGATTTCGCCCAGAGCGAACACATCGCGCCCCCGACCGAATCTCGTTCGATCACCCCGTGATTGACGTCTGTCCAGTTGGTCTGATTGGAGACTACCCGTGCACTACGACACTCACACTCTGGTTCACATCTGTAGTTCCGAGGAGTGGGCACGGGCACAGCAGGCGGGCGAGTACCGGCCGTCCTCGCTGGCCGAGGGGGGGGGGGGGGGCCAGTGAGCCCCCCCCCCCGCCCCCCCCCCCCCCCCCCCCCCAGGGGCCCGGGGGGGGGGGCGCGGGGACGCGC
>NZ_JARWRU010000663.1 GCF_029867845.1 Nocardia farcinica
CCGTCGCAGCGCGGTGCGGATCACGCGATCGCGCACCCCTACCACCAGTTATTAGCCGCGATAGCTATCGGCCCCCACGGGCCAATCGGGGAGCAGGGCCGCACAGTCCGGGTCGACGTCGGCGCGGGCGGATTCGAGCAGTTCGGCGACCGCGGTGTCCCCGGGCAGTTCGGCGGCCACCAGTTCCAGCCGCTGCACCCGCTGCGCCGCGCGCATCTGCTCGGCGGTGCGGGCGTGGTAGCCGCGTACGGTGTCGGCGATCTCGGCCAGATAGCGCACCCGGGAGGTGGGGATGATCTGGGCGAAACGGGTGGAGACCTTGGTCTCGACCTTCGGCAGCACGCCCTCGGCCACCGGCAGCCCGCGCGCGCCGAGCAGGCCGAGCAGGTGCTGGTAGAGCGCGGTCACGCCGTCGTCGTTGAAGGTGGCCGCGCTGGTGCCGAAGACCGGCATGTCCTCCGGCGACGAGCCGAACGCCTCGCGATTGCGCACCAGCTGGCGGGCGACGTCGCGCACCGCGTCCGCGCCGCCCCTGCGCTCGAACTTGTTGATCGCCACCACCTCGGCGAAGTCGAGCATGTCGATCTTCTCCAGCTGGGAGGCCGCGCCGAACTCCGGTGTCATGACATACATCGGCACGTCGACGTGGTCGACGATGGCCGCGTCGCCCTGGCCGATGCCGGGGGTCTCCAGCACGATCAGGTCGTATCCGGCGGCCTTGCACGCGGCGATGATGGCGTCGATGTCGTGTGGGAGCTCGTGACCGCCGCGGGTGGCCAGCGAGCGGAAGAAGACCCGGCCGCCGTCGAGGGAGTTCATCCTGATCCGGTCGCCGAGCAGCGCGCCGCCGCCGCGTCGCCGCGTCGGGTCGACGGCCAGGATCGCCACCCGCAGCTTGTCCTGCTGGTCGGTGCGCAGCCTGCGCACCAATTCGTCGGTGAGCGAGGACTTTCCGGATCCGCCCGTGCCGGTGATGCCGAGCACCGGGACGGTCCGGCAGGCGGCGGCCGCGAGCAGCGCCGCGCGGTCGGCCTCGGGCAGGGCGTCCTGTTGCAGGCAGGTGATGACCCGGGCCAGCGCGCTGCGATCGCCCGCGAGCATCGCGTCGAGGGCGGGCGGTTGCGCGGACAGGTCGACATCGCAGTCCCGGATCAGCTCGTTGATCATGCCGGGCAGGCCGAGGCGCTGACCGTCCTCGGGGGAGAAGATGCGCACGCCGGATTCGGCCAGCCGCGCGATCTCGGCGGGCACGATCACCCCGCCTCCGCCGCCGAAGATCTGCACGTGCCCGGCGCCCGCCTCGCGCAGCGCGGTGGCCAGGTACTCGAAGTATTCGACGTGTCCGCCCTGGTAGGAGCTGACCGCGACGCCCTGCACGTCCTCCTCGACCGCCGCGGCGACGACCTCGTGGACCGCGCGGTTGTGGCCGAGGTGGATCACCTCGGCGCCCTGGGATTGCAGGATGCGGCGCATGATGTTGATCGCGGCGTCGTGGCCGTCGAACAGCGCGGCCGAGGTCACGAAGCGGACCGGGTTGACGGGTTGGTGGAAGGTGCTGCTGTCGGCCACGAATGTCCTCCGGCGAGTCCTGGGGCGCCCAAAAATAGGACGTCATAGGAATACTACGGTGATGCCGGTCACATCGCCATGCGAGTTTCCGCCGCGTGACGGCCCTATCATCGTCTTGTGGCCGGTGGGATGAGTCACACCGCATCGATATACTTGGATGTCCAACTATAGGATGACCGAGATCGCGCAGACCCTGCGCGCGTCAGCGACGACGAAGAGAAGGACTGTCATGGTTCGGGAACTCACGCATTTCATCGGCGGACAGCATGTCGCCGGCACCTCGGGCAAGTTCGGTGACGTCTACGACCCGAACATCGGCGAGGTGCAGGCCCGCGTCCCGCTGGCGAGCAAGTCCGAGGTCGAGGCCGTCATCGCCAACGCCGAAGAGGCGCAGAAGGTCTGGGCCGCGTTCAACCCGCAGAAGCGCGCCCGCGTGCTGATGAAGTTCCTGAGCCTGGTCCAGGACGAGATGGACAGCCTGGCGGCGCTGCTGTCCAGCGAGCACGGCAAGACCATCCCCGACGCCAAGGGCGACATCCAGCGCGGCCTCGAGGTCATCGAGTTCGCCACCGGCATCCCGCACCTGCTCAAGGGCGAGTACACCGAAGGCGCGGGCACCGGCATCGACGTCTACTCCATGCGCCAGCCGCTCGGCGTCGTCGCGGGCATCACCCCGTTCAACTTCCCGGCCATGATCCCGCTGTGGAAGGCCGGCCCGGCCCTGGCCTGCGGCAACGCCTTCGTGCTCAAGCCGTCCGAGCGCGACCCCTCGGTGCCGCTGCGCCTGGCCGAGCTGTTCCTCGAGGCCGGTCTGCCCGCCGGCGTGTTCAACGTCGTCAACGGTGACAAGGAAGCCGTCGACACGCTGCTGCACGACCCGCGCATCAAGGCCGTCGGCTTCGTCGGCTCCACCCCGATCGCGCAGTACATCTACGAGACCGCCACCGCCAACGGCAAGCGCGCGCAGTGCTTCGGCGGCGCCAAGAACCACGCCATCGTCATGCCCGACGCCGACCTCGACGATGTCGCCGACCAGCTGATCGGTGCGGGCTACGGCTCCGCGGGCGAGCGCTGCATGGCCATCTCGGTCGCGGTGCCGGTGGGCGAGGAGACCGCCGACCGCCTGGTCGCCAAGCTGACCGAGCGCGTGCACAAGCTCAATGTCGGCCGCTCCGACGATCCCGGCGCCGACTTCGGCCCGCTGGTCGGCCAGGACGGGGTGAACCGCGTCAACAACTACGTCCAGATCGGCATCGACGAGGGCGCCGAGCTGGTCGTCGACGGCCGCGGCCTGACCGTCGAGGGCGGCGAGAACGGCTACTTCGTCGGCGCCACCCTGTTCGACAAGGTCACCCCCGAGATGCGCATCTACAAGGAGGAGATCTTCGGCCCTGTGGTCTCCGTCGTGCGCGCCGCGACCTACGAAGAGGCCCTGCGCCTGGCCGACGAGCACGAGTACGGCAACGGCGTGGCCATCTTCACCCGCGACGGCGACACCGCCCGCGACTTCGCCTCCCGCGTGCAGGTCGGCATGGTCGGCATCAACGTCCCGATTCCGGTCCCGATCGCCTACTACACCTTCGGCGGCTGGAAGCGCTCCGGCTTCGGCGACCTCAACCAGCACGGTCCCGACTCGATCCGCTTCTACACCAAGACCAAGACGGTGACGCAGCGCTGGCCGGGCGGCGGAATCCGAGCTGAGCTGCCGGGACGCTCCGCGGGCTCCGCGTCCAACGCCTTTGTGATCCCGACGATGGACTGACACTCCGATGTTCACACTCGACGAGGACGAACGGGCGATTCGCGACACCGCGCGCGATTTCGCCGACGAGTTCCTTGCGCCGAACGCGCTGGAATGGGACGAGAAGAAGCACTTCCCGGTCGACGTGCTGCGCAAGGCGGGCCCGCTCGGGCTCGGCGGCATCTACGTCGGCGAGCAGTGGGGCGGCTCGGGCCTGCGCAGGCTCGACGCGGTCCGCATCTTCGAGCAGCTGGCCACCGGCTGCCCGGCGGTGGCCGCCTACATCTCCATCCACAACATGGCCACGTGGATGATCGACGCCTATGGCACCGACGAGCAGCGCGCCCGCTGGCTGCCCGGCCTGACCTCGATGGAACTGCTCGGCAGCTACGCGCTGACCGAGCCCGGGGTCGGCTCGGACGCGGCGGCGCTGAGCACCAGGGCCGTGCGTGACGGTGACGACTACATCCTCAACGGCGCCAAGCAGTTCATCTCCGGCGCGGGCGCCAACGACGTCTACGTGATGATGGTGCGCACCGGAGACGACGGCGCGCGCGGCATCTCGGCGCTGATCGTGCCCGCCGACACCCCCGGGCTGTCGGTCGGACCGAACGAGAAGAAGATGGGCTGGAACGCCCAGCCCACCCGTCAGGTCATCCTCGAGGACGCGCGGGTGCCGGTCGCCAACCGGCTCGGCGCCGAGGGCGAGGGTTTCCGCATCGCCATGAACGGCCTCAACGGCGGCAGGCTCAACATCGCCGCCTGCTCGATGGGCGGCGCGCAGGCCGCCCTGGACAAGACCGTGCCGTACCTGGCCGGGCGCACCGCCTTCGGCAAGCCGCTGGTGGCCAACCAGGCCCTGCAATTCGACCTGGCCGACATGCGCACCGAGCTGGAGGCGGCGCGGACCCTGCTGTGGCGGGCCGCGGCCGCGCTCGACGCCGACGCACCGGACAAGGTGGAGCTGTGCGCGATGGCCAAGCGCTTCGCCACCGATGTCGGCTTCGAGGTCGCCAACAAGGCCCTGCAATTGCACGGCGGCTACGGTTACCTGGCCGAATACGGGCTGGAGAAGATCGTCCGGGATCTGCGAGTGCACCAGATCCTCGAGGGCACCAACGAGATCATGCGGGTGGTCGTCGCCCGCACGGTCGTAGGAGCAGCATGAGCGACAACAACACCGCGGCGGAACCCGAGGTTCTGATCGACAAGCGCGACGGCCTCGGCCTGATCACGCTCAACCGTCCCAAGGCGATCAACGCGCTGAACCACTCGATGGCGCTGGCCATCACCGAGGCGCTGCGCGCCTGGGCCGACGACGAGGAGGTCCGCACCGTCGTCGTCACCGGCGCCGGTGAGCGCGGCCTGTGCGCCGGCGGCGACATCGTGGCCATCCACGCCGACGCCAAGGCAGGCGGTGCGGACGCCGATTCGGCCACCGGCAGGTTCTGGCGCGACGAATACATCCTCAACGCGCTGATCGGCCGCTACCCCAAGCCGTACGTGGTGGTCATGGACGGCATCGTGATGGGCGGCGGCGTCGGCCTGTCCGGTCACGGCAGCCACCGCATCGTCACCGAGCGGTCCAAGATCGGCATGCCCGAGGTGGGCATCGGCTTCATCCCCGACGTGGGCGGCACCTACCTGCTCTCCCGCGCGCCCGGCGAGATCGGCACCCACGTGGCGCTGACCACCGCGCGCATGAGCGCGGGCGATGCCATCGCCACCGGCTTCGCCGACTACTTCGTGCCATCGGAGCACATCCCGGCGCTGCTGGAGACGCTGCGCACCGAGCCCGCCGACGTGGCGATCGCCAAGTTCGCCACCGACGCCCCGGCCTCGCCGCTCGACGCCCAGCGCGACTGGATCGACGCCTGCTACGGCGCCGACACCGTCGAGGAGATCGTCTCCCGCCTGGAGACCGCCGACGCGCCCGAGGCCAGGGCCGCGGCCGCCGAGATCCTCGGCAAGTCGCCGGTCGCGCTGAAGGTCACGCTGCGTTCGCTGCGGGCCGCGCGCGAGCTGGACAGCCTGGAGGCGGTGCTGAACGAGGAGTACCGCGTGTCCATCGCCTCGCTGGGCACCCACGACCTGGTCGAGGGCATCCGCGCGCAGGTGATCGACAAGGACCGCAACCCGCAATGGAACCCGGCGACCCTCGCCGATGTCACCGACGAGCAGGTCGCGGCCTACTTCGTCGGACTCGGCGACAAGGAGCTGGGCCTGGTGACCCCGGAGGCACAGCAGTGAGCAAGAAGATCGGATTCCTCGGCCTGGGCAACATGGGCGGCCCGATGGCCGCCAACCTGGTGAAGGCCGGCTACGACGTGGTCGCCTTCGACCCGGCGCCCGCCGCGCAGGAGCAGGCCCGCACCGACGGCGCGACCGTCGTCGCCACCGCTGCCGAGGCCGCCGCGGGCCGCGACATCGTCATCACCATGCTGCCCAACGGCAAGCTGGTGCTCGACGTCTACGCCGAGCTGCTGCCGGTCGCCGACCCCGGCACGCTGTTCATCGACTGCTCGACCATCGACGTCGCCGACGCCAAGGCCGCCGCGGAGAAGGCCGTCGCCGCCGGTCATCGCGCGGTCGACGCCCCGGTCTCCGGCGGTGTCGCCGGTGCGGCCGCGGGAACGCTGACCTTCATGGTCGGCGGTGAGGAGGCGGACTTCGCCGCCGCGCTGCCGGTGCTCGAGGTGATGGGCGGCAAGGTCGTGCACTGCGGTGGCGCGGGCGTCGGCCAGGCCGCCAAGATCTGCAACAACATGCTGCTCGGCATCTCGATGGTGGCGCTGTCGGAGGCGCTGGTGCTCGGCGAGAAGCTCGGCCTGAGCCACCAGTCGTTCTTCGACGTCGTCTCCACCGCCTCGGGCCAGAGCTGGGCGCTGACCAGCTACTGCCCGGTGCCCGGCCCGGTGCCGACCAGCCCGGCCAACAACGATTACAAGCCCGGTTTCGCCACCGCGCTGATGACCAAGGACCTGGGTCTGGCCGCCAACGCCCTGCGCGACAACGGCGTCGACGGACAGCTCGGCGCACTCGCCGCCGAGATCTACACCCGGTTCAACCAGACCGATGCCGCGCGTGACTTCTCGGCTATCGTCACCGATGTCCGCAACCGTTCCGAGCAAGAGGGTGACAAGTGACCGACTTCGAGACGATTCTGCTGGAGCGCAGGCCCAACAGCGCCGGTAAGGGCGCCGTCGGCTGGATCACGCTGAACCGTCCCAAGGCACTCAACGCGCTCAACGCGCAGGTGCTCGACGACGTCATCGCCGCCCTCGACGAGCTCGAGCGGGACGACGAGGTCGGCGCGGTCGTCATCACCGGCTCCGAGCGGGCCTTCGCCGCGGGCGCCGACATCAAGGAAATGCAGCCGAAGACGTACATGGACATGTTCATGGACGACTACTTCGCGCGCTGGGAGCGGCTGGCGAACTTCCGCAAGCCCACCATCGCGGCCGTCGCGGGCTACGCCCTCGGCGGCGGCTGCGAACTGGCGATGATCTGCGACATCCTGCTCGCCGCCGACACCGCCAAGTTCGGTCAGCCCGAGATCAAGCTGGGCGTCATCCCCGGCATCGGCGGCTCGCAGCGCCTGACCCGCGCGATCGGCAAGGCCAAGGCCATGGACCTGGTGCTCACCGGCCGCAACATGGACGCCGAGGAAGCCGAGCGCGCCGGGCTGGTCTCGCGCATCGTGCCCGCGGCCGAGCTGCTCGACACCGCGCAGCAGGTCGCCGAGACCATCGCCTCGATGTCGGTGCCGGTCACCATGATCGCCAAGGAGGCGGTCAACCGCTCCTTCGAGACCACCCTGTCCGAGGGCCTGCGGTTCGAGCGCCGGGTGTTCCACTCGCTGTTCGCGATCGAGGACCAGAAGGAAGGCATGGCGGCCTTCGTGGAGAAGCGGCCCGCCCAGTTCGGCAACCGCTGACCCGAACCCCGTTCGAGGGCCCCGGGGGCCCCCCCCGCGCGGGGCGGGGGGGGGGG
>NZ_JARWRU010000664.1 GCF_029867845.1 Nocardia farcinica
CCGCCCCCGGGGGGGCCGGGCCCCCCCCCGCCCCGGCCCCGCCCGGCGCGCCCGCCCCCCGGGCCGCGCACCCCGCCCCTCCGACGAGATGCTCGGCTATCCGCGCGACGGACGCGGGCCGAGGTGACGAGGCTGTCGCGGATGCGGATGCGGATGCGGCGGTCGGTCCGGCTCGGTCCGATGGCGAGGTGGCGACTGCGGCCGAGGCCGGTGCAGGTGCCGGAGCGGAGGGTGCGCTGTGAGCGAGTCGGCTCGAGATCTGGCGCGGAAGTTGCTGGCGGGCAACGGAACCGCATCGTCGGCGCCCTCGCCCGGTGGGCCGGCGGCGACAGGGTCCGCCCGGGCGCAGGTGCGGCCCCCGGCACGGGTGTCGGCGCGGCGGGTGCGGGGTCCGGGCAAGCAGTTCGCCGATCACCCGGAGGTGGCGGCGACGGTGGCCAAGCAGACCGCCATCGACAAGCTGTACGGCGACAGCGCGATGCCGAATCCGCTGTTCCTGCTGCGATCGGGCCCGAACGAGGCGACCATCGAGGCCGACGGGCGGGAGCTGGTCAACTTCGGGGCCTACAACTACCTCGGGCTGGCCAATCACCCGCGGGTGGTGGCGGGGGCGAAGGCGGCGCTCGACCGGTACGGGGCCTCGGCCTCGGCGAGCCGGATCATCGCGGGGGAGATCCCGCTGTACCGGGAGCTGGAGGCGCGGCTCGCGCAGATCTACGGCGTCGGCGACGCCATGATCACCACCAGCGGCTATCTCACCAACGCGGGCGTGCTCGGCTTCCTGCTGCGCGAGGGCGATGTGGCGGTGTGCGACGCGCTCATCCACGGCAGCGTGATCTCCGGGACCCAGTGGTCGGGTTGCCGGCGGATCACGTTCCGGCACAACGATCCCGAGTCGCTGCGGTCGGTACTGAGGATGTCGCGCGCCGGTTTCGACCGGGCGCTGGTGGTGCTGGAGGGGCACTACAGCATGGACGGCACGGTCGGCCGGGTCGACGAAATGGCCGCCATCGCCCGCGAATACGACTGCGCGGTCATGGTGGACGAGGCGCATTCGTTCGGCGTGTTCGGAGATCGCGGGCACGGCATCCGCGAGCACTACCGGCTGCCCGCCGACGCGGTCGACCTGTGGATGGGCACGCTGTCCAAGGCACTCGGCAGCTGCGGCGGCTTCCTGGCCGGCGACGCCGACCTCATCGGGGCCATGAAGGCCTCGGCGCCCGGCATCGCCATGCTCACCGGCGGTCCGGCGCCCGCGGCGGCGGGCGCCGCGCTGGCCGCGCTCGACGTGCTGGCCGAGGAGCCGGAGCGGCTGACCCGGCTGTGGGCGAACGCGAAACAGTTCGGGGCGCTGCTGGCCGAGCGGGAGCTGGATCGCGGCCTGTCCGAGGGGACGCCGATCTGCCCGGTGATCGTGCCGGGGGAGGTGCGCTCGGGATTCGTCGCCTCGTACCTGCTGCAACGCGGGATCTACGCCGGGAACATCTCGGCGCCCGCGGTGCCGGCGGGGCAGGAGCGACTGCGCTTCTTCCTCACCAGCGAGCACACCGACGAGCAGTTGGTGCGGGCGGCGGATCTGCTGGCCGAGGCGGTCGGCCACTCCCGGCAACTGCCGGATCCCACTCTGGCCGCCTGAGATTCGAGTGCCCGGCCGGGCCCTGTTCCCCCCTCCTGGATCCGGGACCGGCCGGGCACGAACAAATATCCCTTGGGGGTCTTGACAGCGGCTTACAGAGCGCTTAAAAGGCCGGTCACATGC
>NZ_JARWRU010000665.1 GCF_029867845.1 Nocardia farcinica
GGCACCATGTAGGCGGGCAGCCTGCGCCGCAGCGCGGTCTTGACCTCCTCGGCGTCGATCTGCTCCGGGTCGCGGGCGCCGACCACGTAGGCGACCAGCTGATCGCCCGCCACGGTGTCGATGACCAGCACCGCGGCCTGGGTGATGTCGTCCTGCTCGAGCAGCGCCGACTCGATCTCGCCGAGCTCGATGCGCTGGCCGCGGAACTTGACCTGGAAGTCGGTTCGGCCGATGTACTCGAGCACGCCGGTGCCTGCCACACCCGAGCTGCGGATGTCGGCGACCACCGAGCCGGAGCCGTCGTGCGGGTGGCGGTTCCAGCGCACCAGGTCGCCGGTGCGGTAGAGCCGTTCGCCGGGCCCGCCGAACGGGTCGGCGACGAACCGCTCGGCGGTCAGGTCGGGACGGCCGTGGTAGCCGCGCGCGATCTGGGCGCCACCCAGATACAGCTCACCCGCGACACCGGCGGGCACCGGGCGCAGCGCCTCGTCGAGCACGTAGGCGCGCGCGTTCCACACCGGGCGGCCGATCGGCACCGAGGTGGCGTTCGCGCCGACCCGCCACGAGGTGGCGTTGACGGTGAACTCGGTGGGGCCGTACAGGTTGAGCACCGCGGCCGGGCTGAGCCTGCGGAACAGCGCGACGGTCGCGGGTGTGAGCGTCTCGCCGCCCACGAAGACCGCGCGCAGCGAGGTGCATTCGGCCGCGGGCGCGGTCGAGGCGAAGACCGCCAGCAGCGACGGCACGAACGAGGTCATGGTGACCTGGTGCCGCCAGATCACCTCGGACTGGTACAGCGGGTCGCGATGACCGTCGGGCGCGGCGATGATCATCTCCGCGCCGACCATCAGGGTCGCGAACAGCTCCCACACCGAGGCGTCGAAAGTGAACGGCGTCTTGTGCAGCACGACGTCGGTTTCGTCGATGCCGCTCTCGGCGATCTTCCACGCCATCTGGTTGAGCAGCGCGGCATGGCTGACCGCGACGCCCTTGGGCCTGCCGGTGGAACCGGAGGTGTAGAGCACGTAGGCGGTGTTCTCCGGGCGCAGCAGGCCGCGCCGCTCCTCGGCGGCGATCGGAGCCTCGGAGTAGCCGTCCAGGTCGACGGCGTCGACCCGGACCACCGGGCAGGCGGCCGGGTCCTGGCTGCGCACGTCGTCGCCGGTGGTGGTCAGCAGCACCACCGGGCGCGCGCCCGCCAGCACGTAGTCGGTGCGCTCGGCCGGGTGGTCGGGGTCGATCGGCACGTAGCCACCGCCGGCGGCGACGGTCGCGTACACCGCGACGAGCATGTCGATGGAGCGGCGGATGCCGACCGCGACCAGCTGATCGGGGCCGACGCCCAGCTCGATCAGCTTGCGCGCCAGGCGGTTGACCCGCGCGGCGAACTCCGCGTAGGTCAGCTCGCCAGCCTGCCCGTACTCGCCGTCGGAGCGGTCGCCCGGATCGAAGACCAGGGCGGTGGCGCTCGCGCGGCGGCGGGCGGTCTGCTCGAAGATCTCCAGCACCGAGGTGACCGCGGGCACCTCGTGCGCGGTGCGGTTCCACTCGGCGAGCACGCGCCGCTGTTCGGCGGGCTCCATGATCTCGATGTCGCGCACGGCGACCTCGGCGGAGGCGGCGACCGCGCGCAGCACGCGCAGGAAGCGGTCGTTGAACTCCTCGACGGTGCTGTCGTCGAACAGGTCGGTGGCATACGACAGCGCGGCGGTGATGCCCGCCGGATCGCCCGCCGACGAACGCTGCTCGGTCAGCGTCCACAGCAGGTCGAACTTGGCGATCGGGACCTCGACCTCGGCGGCGCTGACGGTCAGGCCGGGCAGCTCGAGGGTGCCGTGCGCCATCTCCTGGAACGACAGCATGACCTGGAACAGCGGGTGACGCGCCTGCGAACGGGTCGGGTTGAGCACCTCGACCAGCCGCTCGAAGGGCACGTCGGCGTGCGCGAACGCCTGCAGGTCGGTTTCCCTGGTGCGGGCGAGGAATTCGGTGAACGGCTCGCCGCCGTCGACCCGCGAGCGCAGCACCAGGGTGTTGACGAACATACCGATCAGGTCGTCGAGCGCCTGCTCGCCGCGACCGGCGATCGGGGTGCCGATGGCCACGTCGGAGCCGCCGGACAGCCTGCCCATCAGCACGGCGAGGGCGGCGTGCAGCACCATGAACAGGCTGACGTTCTGCGCGCGGGCCAGCGCGACCAGCTCGGCGTGCAGCTGCGCGTCGATCTCGAAGTGCGTGGTGGCGCCGCGGAAGCTCTGCACCGGCGGGCGCGGGCGGTCGGTGGGCAGCTCGATCTGGTCGGGCAGCCCGGCCAGGGTGCGCCGCCAGTAGGCGATCTGGCGCGCGGCCATCGACTCGGGGTCGGACTCCGCGCCGAGCAGCTCGCGCTGCCAGACGCTGTAGTCCTGGTACTGCACCGGCAGCGGCTCCCAGCGCGGGGCCTGGCCCTGGGCGCGGGCCAGGTAGGCCGCGGCCACGTCCCGCGAGAGCGGGCCGAAGGAGAAGCCGTCGGCGGCGATGTGGTGCACCACGAAGGCGACCGCGTAATCGGGGGTGCCGTTGGCCGAGCCGCCGGTCACGGTGAAGATGCGCACCCGGATCGGCAGCTCGCGCGAGACGTCGAAGCCGGTGGCCGCGAATCCGGCCAGCACCGAGGGCAGTTCGGCCTCGTCGATGGCCTGCACGCCGATCGCCAGGTTGATCTCGTCGTCCGGGACGACCTGCTGGTAGGCGCCGTCGCCGGACTCGGGGAAGATGGTGCGCAGCGATTCCTGGCGCGCCATCACGTCGTTGAGCGCGGCCTTCAACGCGTCGATGTCGACCTGGCCGCGCAGCCGGACCACGAACGGCAGGTTGTAGGTCGGCGCGGCCGGGTCGAACTGGTTGATGAACCACATGCGCTGCTGCGCGAGCGACAGCGGCACCCGGTCGGGTAGTTCCCTGGCGACCAGCGGCGGGCGCGCGGCCTCGGTGCCCGAGGCGGCCTCGGCGCGCGCGGCCAGCCCGGCCACGGTGGGGGTCTCGAACAGCGTGCGCACGCCGATGCGGGTGTCGAACGCCGCCCCGACGCGCGCCACCACCTGGGTGGCGACCAGCGAGTTGCCGCCGAGGTCGAAGAAGTTGTCGTCGATGCCGACACGCTCCTGGCTGAGCACGTCGGCGAAGATGCCTGCGACGATCTGCTCGGCGGGCGTGCGCGGCGCGCGGTAACCGGCGTCGGTGGCGAAGACCGGCTCGGGCAGCGCCTTGCGGTCCAGCTTGCCCGAGGTGTTGAGCGGGAACGCCTCGAGCACCATGACCGAGGCGGGCACCATGTAGCTCGGCAGCTGTTCGGCGGCGAAGCGGGTCAGCTCGGCCGGGTCGATGCTCTGCCCCGGCGTCGGCACCACGTAGGCCACCAGCTGCTGGCCGGTGGCGGTGTCGACCACGAGCACCGCGGCCTGGCTGACCGTGGGATGGGCCAGCGCGACGGTCTCGATCTCGCCGAGCTCGATGCGCTGGCCGCGGAACTTCACCTGGAAGTCGGTGCGGCCGATGTATTCCAGGGTGCCCGCGGCGTTCCAGCGCACCAGGTCGCCGGTGCGGTACATGCGCGAACCGGCCGGGCCGTAGGGGTTGGCCACGAAGCGGTCGGAGGTCAGGTCGGGGCGGCCACGGTAGCCGCGCGCCAGCTGGCGACCGCCGAGGTACAGCTCGCCGGGCACGCCGATCGCGGCCGGGCGCAGCCGTGAGTCCAGCACGTAGACGTCGACATTCCACTCCGGGATGCCGATCGGCACGGTCACGGTGTCGGCCGGGGTGGCCTCCCAGTAGGTCACCGAGACCGCGGCCTCGGTGGGGCCGTACAGGTTGTGCAGGCCCGCGGGCTGGCCGTCGGCGCCGGTGAGGGCGCGGAACTGCGCGGCGGTCTCCGGGGGCAGCGCCTCACCGATGACGAACACCGCGCGCAGGCTGCGCACCTGCTCGGGGGTGGCGTGCGAGACGAACACCGTCAGCATGGACGGCACGAAGTCGGTGACCGTCACCCGGTGCCGCTCGATCATGTCGGCGACGTAGAGCGGGTCGCGGTGGCCGTCCGGCGAGGCGACGATCAGCTCGGCGCCCACCATCAGCGGCAGGAAGTAGCCCCACAGCGAGACGTCGAAGGTGGTGGCGGTCTTCTGCAGGTAGACGTCGTCCTCGGTCAGCCGGTACTCGTCGAGCATCCACAGCTGCTGGTTGACGATCGCGTGTTGGGTGACCGCGACGCCCTTGGGCCTGCCGGTGGAGCCGGAGGTGTAGATGACGTAGGCGGTGTTGCCCGGGCGCAGCGGGGCCGCCCGCTCCACGTCGGTGACCGGGGCGGCGGCGTAGCGCGAGACGTCGAGGGTGTCGATCTCGACTCGGCGCACGGTGCCGGGCAGGTCGAGCTCATCACCGGAGACGGTGAGCACGCAGACCGGGTTCGCGCTCTCCAGGATGTAGGCGGTGCGCTCGGCCGGGTGGTCGGGGTCGATCGGCACGTAGGCGCCACCGGCGGCCAGCACGGCGTGCATGCCGATCACCAGGTCGAGCGAGCGGCGCATGCCGAGCGCCACCAGCGACTCCGGGCCGACACCGTCGTCGATCAGGAACCGGGCCAGCCGGTTGACCCGGGCGGCGAAGGCGCCGTAGGTCAGCGTCTCGTCCTCGAAGCGCAGCGCGATCCGGTCGGGGGTGCGCAGCATCTGCGCGTCCAGCAGCGCGGTGAGGGTGGTGTCGGGCACCTCGGCGGCGGAGTCGTTCCACTCCACGAGGGTGCGTTCGCGCTCGGCCTCGCCGACCACCGGCAGCTCCCACACGCGGGCCTGGGCATCGGCGGTCAGGAAGCGGTCGAAGAACTCCAGGAAGCGGGCGTGGTGGGCGGCCGCCTCGGCGTCGGAGTACAGGTTCGGATTGGTCTCGAAGTCGATGTGCGAGCGGGTGCCCGCCACCGACTGGTAGAAGTTGACGCCGAGGTCCTCGATGCTGCCGGTGGACAGCACGTTGAACTGTCCCTCGGTGTGGCCGAGGGTGACCTCGTTGCGGAACAGCATGATGTTGACCCACGGGCCGAAGAACTCCGTGGTGACCACGCCGTCGCCCGCCGCGTCGCGGCGGATGTCCTCGTGGCGGTAGCGCTGGTGGCGCAGCGCGCCGGAGACGGCGAGGCGGACCTGTTCGAGCAGGTCGGCCACGGTGGTCTCGTGAGCGACGCGCAGGCGCAGCGGCACGATGTTGGAGGTCGCGCCGCCGGAGCGGCGCATGGCCGCGGTGGTGCGCGCGGTGACCGGCAGGCTGAGGATCACGTCCTCGGCGGCGGTCATCTGGGCCAGGTAGCCGGCGAAGGCGGCGATCAGCAGCCCGGCCGCGGAGTTGTCGTAGCGGGCGATCGCCTCGGCCAGCCTGGCGTCCTGCTCAGAGGTCAGGGCGGCGCTGGTGACGGAGTTGGCCGGGGCAGGCGGGGCGGAGCGGCCGGCGAGGCTGGAGCCCTCCTCCAGGCCGGCGACCCGCTCGGCCCAGTACTCCCTGTCGGCGTGGAAGCGGGCGCTGTCGCGATAGGCGATCTCGGCCTCGTAGAGCGAACGCAGGTCCGCGGCCTTGGACGGACTGGCCTGTGTCCCGGTCACCTGCGCGGTGTAGAGCTCGGCGATCCGGTTCATGAAGGTCATCGCGCCCATGCCGTCGAGCACGATGTGGTGGGCGCGGGAGTACCAGTACCAGCGATCCTCGGCCAGTCGCAGCGCGGCCGCGCGGATCAGACGGTCTTCGACGATGTCGAGCGGGCGGCTGTACTCCGCGCGCATCCACTCGGCGGCCGCGGCCTCCGGGTCGTCGGCGGAACGCAGGTCGACGTACTCGAGGGTGGCGTCCAACGTCGGGTCGACGGTCTGCATCGGCTCGCCGTCGCGTTCGACGATGCGCAGGAAGCCCGAGCCCATCTCCAGGCCCGCGGCCGCGCTGGCACGCTCCAGCGCGTCGAGATCCAGTTCACCCCGGATGTCGACGTACTGTGCGATATTGATCGGCACCTGCGGATCGACGTGCTGGGCGTACCAGATACCCAGCTGCGCGGGCGACAGTGGGAAGTACTCGCCACGTGCTTCGCCGTTCCCGCCGAAATCCAGCCGGTCCAACCGTAACCTCGCTTCCGGAACACCCTGCTGAGCGCTCCCCGACGACACCCGGACGCCGACCCCACGGCTGCGAGTCGTGGCGCCTGCGTCCCATGCTTTCGTTCTCGAATACTGACGTTCTAGAAATGTTCAGGCAATGAAGTTCACTGGCACTATCTGTCCACGGCCGACCTCGTTACATAGGCCTGACTGCGCCATCTACCCACCGACCGGCAGAGCCGGGACTTCCTTTGCTGACCACCGGGCCAATCTACCGTCGCCGCGGCCACGCGACCAACCACACCCCATAGCGGCAGAACATCGCCGCAGGCAGGCGTGGTCATGCCCGGTTGTCATCCCATTGTCGCGGACATCACAGGCCGGATCGCCGCGGAGATCGCTCGCGGGCGGGGTCGTAGAGATGCGAGGTGGCGCAGGCGATCGCCGGGGTCAGCGCGCGCCCGACCAGGATCACCGCGGCCTGTCGCAGCCCCGCCGCCTCCACCCGGTCGGCGATGTCGGCCAGCGTCCCGCGCAACACCAGCTCCTCGGGCTGGGAGGCGCGGTGGACGACCACGGCCGGACAGTCCTGGCCGTAGTGGCCGGCCAGCTCGTCGGCGAGCACGCGGGTCCTGGTGACGGCCAGGTGCAGCACCAGGGTGGCCCCGGTGCGGGCGAACGCGCTCAGCGACTCCGATTCCGGCATGGCCGTCGAGCGCTGTCTGGTACGGGTGAGCACCACGGACTGGACGACCTCGGGCACGGTCAGCTCGGCGCCGAGCACGGCCGCGGCCGCGGCGTAGGCGGGCACGCCCGGGGTCACGTCCCATGGCACGCCGTGCGCGTCGAGGCGGCGGGTCTGCTCGGTGAGCGCGGAGTAGAGGGAGGGATCGCCCGAGCACAGCCTCGCCACGTCCTTGCCCGCGCGGTGGGCCGCCACCAGATGTTCGGTGATCCGGTCCAGATCGAGGTGCTGGGTGTCGATCAGCTCGGCGTCGGGCGCGCAGTGCGCGAGCACCTCGGGATCGAGGTAGGTGCCCGCGTACAGGCAGACGGGCGATTCGCGGAGCAGGGTGACCGCGCGCACGGTCAGCAGGTCGGCGGCGCCCGGCCCGGCCCCGATGAAGTGCACGGTCATGGGGGTGAGTGTGGCACGGTGCGCCGGCGTGGCGGTCCCGTGGTCGCCGACGGCCCGGATCAGGCGGTCACGTCGAAGGCGGCGATCACCTTGACCGGTCGCAGCCGCACCACCAGTTCGCCGGGCACGCCGTTGCGGCGGCCGAATTCTCCGGCCCGGTCGGCGCCCATGTAGCGCGCGCCGATGGCGGTGGCGGTGCGCAGCAGCTCGCCCGGGTCCTCGGAGGTGGTGACGGTGCCCTGGATCTGCACGAACCCGTACGGCGGCTGCTCGAGGTCGACGCACATGGCCACCCTCGGGTCGCGGGCGAAGGCCTTGCCCTTGGCGGTTCGCGCGCCGGTGTTGAACACGATCTCCTCGTCTTCCACCACGAACCAGATGGGCGCGACCACCGGGCGCCCGTCGGGGGCGACGAACGCCAGCTTGCCCGTCCTGGTGCCGTAGGTGAGGAATTCGCGAACCCGGTCGTCGGAGAGCGAGGCCATGGACCTCACCCTAACTCCGCCGCGCGCCGCCGGGCGGGATCGCGAGCGCGGCGAGCGCCATGTCGCGCAGCACCGGTCTCGCGCGCGAGGCGGTCGCCGCGCCCGCGCTGTGCGGGGTGGAGTTCAGCAGGCCGAAGACCGCGTGCGCGCGCACCCTGGCCTGCTCCTCCGGCAGCTCGGGCAGCAGACGGCACAGCACGGCCACCCACACCTCGACGTACTCGCGCTGGGTGCGGCGAACCTGCCGTCTGGCCTGCGCTGGCAGGTTGTCCAGGTCGCGGTCCTGGATGCGGATGAGTTCGGGTTCGCCGAGGGCGAAGTCCAGATGGAAGTCCACCAGGGCGGCCAGCGCGGCGGCCGCGTCGTCGCGCCGGCCCAGATACGTCTCGTGGACGGCCCGGCCGCCCGCGAGCAGCCTGCGGCTCACGCCGACCAGCAACTCGACCAGCAGCGCTTCCTTGCTGGCGAAGTGCCGGTAGACGGCGGGCCCGCTGATCCCGACGGCCGCGCCCAGATCGTCGAGCCGCACGCCGAGGAACCCGCGCTCGGCGATCAGGCGCGCGCCCGCCTCGAGCAGCTGCCTGCGCCGTTCGGCTTTCAGCTGGCCTCTGCGCGTGCCGACGGCGGCCTCGGTCTCGACCACGTCTCGCCTCCCACCAGCTCGCCCGGCGCGAACCCTGGACAACTCGGTTAATGGAGTTTAACCTTTCCTTCCAGTTATCAGCGACTAACTGGAATCGCCGATCCTGGCGCTCCACCGGACCTTCCGCCGCGCTCGGGCGCGACGGACCACCCTCAGGACAAGCGAGGCGGGATGACGATCACGCAGGACGTCGGCAACCGCGCGGCGCACCGGGCGCTCACCGCGCAACTGCGGGAACGGCTGGCGGCCGCCGCGCTCGGCGGGCCCGCCAAGGCGCGTGAACGGCACGTGGCGCGCGGCAAGCTGCTGCCGCGCGAGCGGGTCGACCAATTGCTCGACCCGGGCAGCCCGTTCCTCGAACTGTCCCCGCTGGCGGCCTACGGCATGTACGACGACCAGTGCCCCGGCGCGGGCATCATCACCGGCATCGGCCGGGTCTCCGGGCGCGAGTGCGTGATCGTGGCCAACGACGCCACCGTCAAGGGCGGCACCTACTACCCGGTCACGGTCAAGAAGCACCTGCGCGCCCAGGAAGTCGCGTTGCAGAACAACCTGCCGTGCGTCTACCTGGTCGACTCCGGCGGCGCCTTCCTGCCGCGCCAGGACGAGGTCTTCCCCGATCGCGACCACTTCGGCCGCATCTTCTACAACCAGGCCACCATGAGCGCCAAGGGGATCGCCCAGATCGCCGCGGTCATGGGCTCGTGCACCGCGGGCGGCGCGTACGTGCCCGCGATGAGCGACGAGGCGGTGATCGTGCGCGACCAGGGCACCATCTTCCTCGGCGGGCCGCCGCTGGTGAAGGCCGCGACCGGCGAGGTGGTCACCGCCGAGGAACTCGGCGGCGGCGCGCTGCACTCGCGCACCTCCGGCGTCACCGACCATCTCGCCGAGGACGACCGCGACGCCCTGCGCATCGTGCGCCGCATCGTCGACACCCTCGGACCGCGTCCGGCCGTCCCCTGGGAGGTCCGCGAGCCCGTCGCGCCCGCGCTGCCCACCGAGGAGATCTACGACGTGGTGCCGGTCGACCCGCGCACCCCCTACGACGTGCGCGAGGTCATCCACCGCCTGGTCGACGGCAGTCCCGATGGCGGCAGCGGCTTCCACGAGTTCAAAGCCGAGTACGGCGCCACCCTGGTCACCGGCTTCGCCCGCATCCACGGCCACCCGGTGGGCATCGTCGCCAACAACGGCGTGCTGTTCTCCGAATCCGCCCTCAAAGGCGCGCATTTCATCGAGCTGTGCGACAAGCGCGAGATCCCGCTGCTGTTCCTGCAGAACATCACCGGCTTCATGGTCGGCCGCGACTACGAGGCGGGCGGCATCGCCAAGCACGGCGCGAAGATGGTCACGGCGGTGGCCTGCGCCAGGGTGCCGAAGCTGACGGTGGTCATCGGCGGCTCCTACGGCGCGGGCAACTACTCCATGTGCGGGCGCGCGTATTCCCCGCGCTTCTTGTGGATGTGGCCCAACGCCCGCATCTCGGTGATGGGCGGCGAACAGGCCGCCTCCGTGCTGGCCACCGTGCGCGGCGACCAGCTCGACAGCAGCGGCAACCCCTGGTCCGCCGAGGACGAGGAGGCCTTCAAGGCCCCGATCCGCGAGCAGTACGAGCACCAGGGCAATCCCTACTACTCGACGGCCCGGCTGTGGGACGACGGCGTGATCGACCCGGCCGATACCAGGACCGTGCTCGGCCTGGCACTGGCGGTGTGCGGGCAGGCGCCGCTGGAACCGGTCTCCTACGGCGTCTTCAGGATGTGAGCGCGATGACCGAGACGCACCGGAGCTTCGACACCGTCCTGGTCGCCAATCGCGGCGAGATCGCGGTGCGCGTGCTGCGCACCCTGCGCGCGCTGGGCATCCGCTCGGTGGCCGTCTACAGCGACGCCGACGCCGGCGCACGCCACGTGCGCGAGGCCGATGTCGCGGTCCGCCTCGGCCCGGCCCCGGCGCGGGAGAGCTATCTCGACATCGACAAGGTGGTCCAGGCCGCGCGGCGCACCGGCGCCGAGGCCGTGCACCCCGGTTACGGCTTCCTCTCCGAGAACGCCGCTTTCGCCGCCGCGCTGGCGGAGGCGGGCATCGTCTTCCTCGGCCCGCCCGCGCGCGCGATCGAGATCATGGGCGACAAGATCGCCGCCAAGAGCACGGTCTCGGCCTTCGGCGTGCCCGTGGTGCCCGGCATCGCCCGGCCGGGGCTCACCGACGCCGACCTGATCTCCGCCGCCGCGGAGATCGGCTACCCGGTGCTGGTCAAACCGTCGGCGGGCGGCGGCGGCAAGGGCATGCGCCGGGTGGACGACCCGGCCGACCTGCCCGCCGCCCTGGTCAGCGCGCGCCGCGAGGCGGGTTCGGCCTTCGGCGACGACACCCTGTTCCTCGAGCGCTTCGTCACCAGGCCCCGCCACATCGAGGTGCAGATCCTGGCCGACACCCACGGCACGGTCGTGCACCTGGGCGAGCGCGAGTGCAGCCTGCAACGCAGACATCAGAAGGTCGTCGAGGAGGCGCCGTCGCCGCTGCTGGACGCCGGGACCCGCGCCAGGATCGGCGCGGCCGCCTGCGACACCGCCCGCAGCGTCGACTACGTCGGCGCGGGCACCGTGGAGTTCATCGTCTCCGCCGACCGGCCCGACGAGTTCTTCTTCATGGAGATGAACACCCGGCTGCAGGTCGAGCACCCGGTCACCGAGATGGTCACCGGCATCGACCTGGTGCAGGCCCAGGTGCGTATCGCCGCGGGCGAGCCGCTCGGGCTGTCCCAGGAGCAGATCCGCCTGACCGGTCACGCCGTGGAGGCACGCGTCTACGCCGAGGACCCCGGCCGCGGCTTCCTGCCCACCGGCGGCACCGTGCTCGACCTGGTCGACCCGGCGGGACCGGGCGTTCGGGTGGATTCCGGGCTGCGGGTCGGCACCGTGGTCGGCAGCGACTACGACCCGATGCTGTCGAAGGTGATCGCGCACGGCCCCGACCGCGCCGCCGCCCTCGCCCGGCTCGACCGGGCACTTTCGGGCACCACGGTCCTCGGCGTGACCGCCAACATCGAGTTCCTGCGCTTCCTGCTCGCCGACGAGGACGTGCGGGCGGGCAGGCTC
>NZ_JARWRU010000666.1 GCF_029867845.1 Nocardia farcinica
ACGTGGTGTTGAGCCTGCCGGTCGCCGCGCGCACCACCGTCGCGCTGCGCCGCTCGGCGGGCGTGCTGTCCAATGTGGTGCCGCTGCGCTTCGGCTTCGACGCCGCGACCACCGTCGGCGACAAGGTGCGCACCGCGGAACTGGAGATCACCGGCGCGTTGCGTCACCAGCGCTACCGGCACGAGGACATCCGCCGCGACTGCGGTTACTCGGCCAACACCCGCGGGTTCTTCGGTCCGATGGTCAACATCATGATGTTCAACAACGAGCTGCGCTTCGGCAGCTCGGTCGGCGAACTGCACGTGCTGTCCACCGGCCCGGTCGAGGACCTGTCGGTCAACATCTACAACGGCGAGGGCAAGGTCCACCTCGACTTCGAGGCCAACCGGCTGCTCTACGCCGAACGCGAGGTGCACGCCCATCACGAACGCTTTCTCGACTACCTCGGCCGGTTCCTGACCGCGGGCCGGGGGACCACCGTGCGCCACCTGCAGGCGATCACCCCCGCCGAGCGCGAGCTGGTGCTGCGCACCTGGAACGACACCGAGACGCCGGTCCCCGAGGACACGCTGGTCTCCCTGTTCGCCGAGCGCGCCGCCCGCTGCCCGGACGCGGTGGCCGTGGAATTCGAGGACACCGCCCTCACCTACGCCGAGTTCGACGCGCTGACCAACCGCCTGGCCCGCCTGCTCGTCGAGCGCGGCGCCGGCCCGGAGACCGTGGTCGCGCTGTGCCTGCCGCGCGGCATCGAACTGGTCGCGGGCATGTACGCCGTGGTGAAGACCGGCGCGGCCTATCTGCCGCTCGACCCGGACCACCCCGCCGAACGCCGCGACGGCATCCTCGACCAGGCGGGCGCGCTGTGTGTGCTGGTCGCCGCCCGCGACGGCCTGGAGCCGCCCGCCCGCATCCCGGCGCTGGCCGTGGACACCGCGCCCCTGGAGCGCTGCTCGCCCGCCCCGCTCACCGACGCCGACCGCACCGCGCCGCTGCGCCCGCAGCACCTGGCCTACGTGCTGTTCACCTCCGGCTCCACCGGCAGGCCCAAGGGTGTGGGCATCAGCCACGCCGCCATCGTCAACCGGCTGCGCTGGATGCAGCACGAGTACCCGCTGGACGAGACCGACGCCGTCCTGCAGAAGACCCCGGCCACCTTCGACGTCT
>NZ_JARWRU010000667.1 GCF_029867845.1 Nocardia farcinica
CAGCAGGCGCGGCGGCGCACGGACGCCCGCGACGACGACGGCGGCCGCCGCAGGCACACCCGCTGGGTGCTGATCGCGCTGGCCGTGCTGCTGCTCGGCGGCGTCGGCGCGTACGGCGTCATGAAGATGACCGGCGGCTACACCCCGCCCGAGGACTTCGCGGGCCCACCGGGCCCGTTGGTCGTCGTCCGGGTGGAGCCGGGCGACACCGCCACCCAGATCTCCCAGGAGATGTACGACAAGGGTGTGGTCGCCAGCTCCGCGGCCTTCTACGAGGCGGCGGTGCAGAACGAGGGCATGAACTCCGTCCAGCCCGGCTACTACCAGATCCCGAGCAACAGCCCGGCCGTCGACGCGGTGTCGGCGCTGCTCGCCCCGCAGGCGCGGGTCGGCAACATGGTCATCTCCGAGGGCCGCCAGCTGCACGACCAGACCGACGTGAACACCGGCGCGATCAAGGAGGGCATCTACACCAAGATCGCCGCCGCCAGTTGCGTCGGCGAAGGCGCCGAGGCGCGCTGCGTGACCTACGAGGAACTCGACGCGGCAGGCGCGAGCGACGATCTGGCCGCGCTCGGCGTGCCCGCGTGGGCCGAGGCCGAGGTGCGGGCCGCGCCGGACCAGCGCAGGCAACTGGAGGGTCTGATCGCCGCGGGCACGTGGGACTTCGACCCGAGCGGTGACGCGACGTCGATCCTGCGTGAGCTGATCACCTCCAGCGCCGCGAGCTACGAGGCCACCGGACTGCTCGAGTCCGGCGCTGACACCGGCCTGAGCCCCTACGAGACGCTGATCGCGGCCTCGCTGGTGGAACGCGAGGCGTTGCCGCAGGACATGGGCAAGGTCGCGCGGGTGATCGTGAACCGGCTGGAGATCGGCCAGGCGCTCCAGTTCGACTCCACGGTCAATTACGCGCTCGACACCACCGAGGTGGCCACCACCGATGCCGACCGCGCCCGCGTCACGCCGTGGAACACCTACGCGATGGCCGGCCTGCCCGCCAACCCGATCGCCTCGCCCTCGCTGAACGCGCTGCGAGCCATGGAATCGCCGGAGCCCGGCAACTGGCTGTACTTCGTGACCATCGACATGCAGGGCACCACCCTGTTCACCGACAGCTACTCCCAGCACCTGAGCAATATCGACCAGGCGCTCGACAGCGGGATCCTCAACAGTGGCCGGTGACACGACGGCGGCGGGGCCCTCGGCCGCTGCCGGTGGCCAGGCGACGGCGGGGACACGGCGTGCCGCCGTCCTCGGCAAGCCGATTGCGCACTCACGCTCGCCGCAACTGCATCTGGCGGCCTATCGCGCGCTCGGGCTGGACTGGACCTACGAGCGCATCGAGTGCGATGCCGCGCAGTTGCCGGGACTGGTCGACGGCCTCGGCCCGGAATGGGTCGGGCTGTCGGTGACCATGCCGGGCAAGGAGGCCGCGCTTGCCTACGCCGACGAGCGCACCGAGCGCGCGATGCTGGTCGGCTCGGCCAACACCCTGGTCCGCACCGAGACCGGGTGGCGGGCGGACTGCACC
>NZ_JARWRU010000668.1 GCF_029867845.1 Nocardia farcinica
GGGCGGGGGGGGGGGCGGGGCCGACACCCTCACCGTGCTGCCCTTCGACTCCGCGCTGCCCCCGGGCGAGCTCGGCGTGTCCAAGTCGTTCTCCGACCGCATGGCCCGCAACACCCAGCTGCTGCTGCTCGAGGAATCCCACCTCGGCCACGTGCAGGACCCGGGCGCCGGCTCCTGGTACATCGAGTCCTACACCGCCGAACTCGCCGCCAAGGCCTGGGAGTTCATGCAGGAGCTCGAGCGTGCGGGCGGCTACGAGCGGGCCCTCGAATCCGGCAGCCTCGCCGCCGCGATCGCCGAGACCAAGGCCACCCGCGATCGCGACGTCGCGCACCGCAAGACCGCCGTCACCGGCGTCAACGAATTCCCGAACCTGGCCGAACAACCGCTGTCCGAGCAGGCGCGCCGACCCGAGACGATCGCCCGCTACGGCGCGGCCTTCGAGGCGCTGCGCGACCGCTCCGACGCCTATCTCGCGGCCAACGGCGCCCGCCCCAAGGCCCTGCTGGTGCCGCTGGGCACGGTCGC
The DNA here is from genome assembly GCF_029867845.1 of Nocardia farcinica. Classification (GTDB taxonomy): domain Bacteria; phylum Actinomycetota; class Actinomycetes; order Mycobacteriales; family Mycobacteriaceae; genus Nocardia; species Nocardia farcinica_A. The sequence goes on from NZ_JARWRU010000668.1 coordinate 529, forward strand.
CGAGCACAACGTCCGCGTCACGTTCATCGCCAACCTGCTCGCCTCCGGCGGCATCGAATCGGTGAACCCCGGACCGCTGGCGGGCGACGAGGCGATCACCGCCGCCGCGAAGGAGGCGGGCGCGCCGATCGCGGTGCTCTGCGGCTCCGACGCCCGCTACGGCACCGACGCGGGCCCGGCGGTCGAGACGCTGCGCGCGGCCGGAGTGCAGACGGTACTGCTCGCGGGCCCGGCGAAGGCCGTGGCCGAACTGGGCGAGGAGCAGCGCCCGGACGGATACCTCACCGCCAGGATCGACGCGGTGGCCGAATTGTCCGCGCTGCTGGAGAAGGTGGGAGCCTGATGACCCTCAGTCATGTCGAACAGCCGGGCGGAACGGCGGACCCGGTCGGCAGCTTCGCCGACGTGCCGCTGACCGAACACGAACCCGAGGCCGCCGCGGTCGACGCCGCGAAGGTCGAGGAATTCGTGCGCGAAGCCGCCGAGGCCAACAACTACACCCCCGAACAGCTGACCTGGTCGACCCCCGAAGGCATCGACGTGCCGCCGGTGTTCACCAAGGCCGATCGCGACGCCGTCGTCGAGGCGGGCTATCCGCTCGACAGCGTGCCGGGTGTGGCGCCGTTCGTGCGCGGCCCCTACCCGACCATGTACGTCAACCAGCCGTGGACCATCCGCCAGTACGCGGGCTTCTCCACCGCCGCCGACTCCAACGCCTTCTACCGCCGCAACCTGCAGGCCGGTCAGAAGGGCCTGTCGGTCGCCTTCGACCTGGCCACCCACCGTGGCTACGACTCCGACCACCCGCGCGTGCAGGGCGACGTCGGCATGGCGGGCGTGGCGATCGACTCGATCCTGGACATGCGCCAGCTGTTCGACCAGATCCCGCTGGACCAGGTGTCGGTCTCGATGACCATGAACGGCGCCGTGCTGCCCATCCTGGCGCTGTACGTCGTGGCCGCCGAGGAGCAGGGCGTCAAGCCCGAGCAGCTGGCCGGAACCATTCAGAACGACATTCTGAAGGAGTTCATGGTCCGCAACACCTACATCTATCCGCCCAAGCCCTCGATGCGGATCATCTCCGACATCTTCGCCTACACCAGCGCGAAGATGCCGAAGTTCAACTCGATCTCCATCTCCGGCTACCACATCCAGGAAGCCGGCGCGACCGCCGACCTGGAGCTCGCCTACACCCTCGCCGACGGCGTGGAATACATCCGGGCAGGCATCGACGCGGGCATGGAGGTCGACAAGTTCGCCCCCCGCCTGTCGTTCTTCTGGGCCATCGGCATGAACTTCTTCATGGAGGTCGCCAAGCTGCGCGCGGGCCGCCTGCTGTGGAGCGAGCTGGTCTCGAAGTTCGAGCCCAAGAACACCAAATCCCTTGCCCTGCGCACCCATTCGCAGACCTCCGGCTGGTCGTTGACCGCCCAGGACGTCTACAACAATGTGGCGCGCACCTGCATCGAGGCGATGGCCGCCACCCAGGGCCACACCCAGTCCCTGCACACCAACGCCCTCGACGAGGCGCTGGCGCTGCCCACGGACTTCTCCGCCCGCATCGCCCGCAACACCCAGCTGCTCATCCAGCAGGAGTCCAACACCACCCGCCCGGCCGACCCCTGGGGCGGCTCCTACTACGTCGAATGGCTGACCCACCAGCTGGCCGAGCGCGCGCGGGCACACATCGCCGAGATCGAGGCCCACGGCGGCATGGCGCAGGCCATCTCCGAAGGCATTCCGAAGCTGCGCATCGAGGAAGCCGCCGCCCGCACCCAGGCCCGCATCGACACCGGCCAGCAGCCGGTGATCGGCGTGAACAAGTACCAGGTCGACGAGGACCAGGCCGTCGAGGTCCTCAAGGTCGAGAACTCCCGCGTGCGCGCCGAGCAGATCGAGAAGCTGCGTCGCCTGCGCGCCGAGCGCGACCAGGACGCCGTCGATCGTGCCCTGGCCGAACTCACCCGCGCCGCCGCCGCCACCGAGGGCGGCATGGAGAACAACCTGCTGGCCCTGGCCATCGACGCCGCCCGCGCCAAGGCCACCGTCGGCGAGATCTCCGACGCGCTGGAGAAGGTCTACGGCCGCCACCAGGCCGAGATCCGTACTCTGTCCGGTGTGTACCGCGACGAGGCCGGAAAGGTCACCAACATCACCAAGGCGAGCGAGCTGGTCGAGGAATTCGCCGAGGCCGAGGGCAGGCGTCCGCGCATCCTCGTCGCCAAGATGGGCCAGGACGGTCACGACCGAGGCCAGAAGGTGATCGCCACCGCCTTCGCCGACCTCGGCTTCGACGTCGACGTGGGCCCGCTGTTCCAGACCCCCGAAGAGGTGGCGCAGCAGGCGGCGGACAACGACGTGCACATCGTCGGCGTCTCCTCCCTCGCCGCGGGCCACCTCACGCTGGTGCCTGCCCTTCGCCAGGCACTGGCCGATGTCGGTCGCCCCGACATCATGGTCGTGGTCGGCGGCGTCATCCCGCCCGGCGACTTCGACGAGCTCTACCAGGCGGGCGCGGCGGCCATCTTCCCGCCGGGCACCGTCATCGCCGACGCCGCGATCGACCTGCTCGGCAAGCTGGCTGCCGAACTGGGTCACGAACTGGAGGGTTCCGCGGCGGAATGAGTGAACCGGGTTCCGCCGCGCCCGTGCGGGCGCGGCGGAAGATCGACGTAGACGAACTCGCCGCAGCCGTCCGGCGCAACGACCGGGCGGCCCTGGCACGGGCGATCACCCTGGTCGAATCGACCAGATCCGATCACCGGGCACTGGCGCAGCAGTTGTTGCTGCGCCTCACCCCCGAGAACACCGACTCGTCCACCGCCGTGGTCTCCAACCGCGTCGGCATCACGGGCGTCCCCGGCGTCGGCAAGTCGACCTTCATCGACTCGCTCGGCATGTACCTGATCGGCAAGGGCCACCGGGTCGCCGTCCTCGCGGTCGACCCGTCCTCCACCCGGACCGGCGGCTCCATCCTCGGCGACAAGACCCGCATGGCCCGCCTGTCGGTGGAACCCGACGCCTTCATCCGCCCGTCACCCACCGCGGGCACCCTCGGCGGCGTCGCCAAGGCCACCCGTGAAACCATCGTCCTGCTCGAAGCCGCCGGCTACGACGTGATCCTGGTCGAGACCGTCGGCGTCGGCCAGTCCGAGGTCACCGTCGCCAACATGGTCGACGTGTTCTGCTTCCTCACCCTGGCCCGCACGGGTGATCAACTCCAGGGCATCAAGAAGGGCGTCCTCGAGCTGGCCGACCTCGTCGCGGTCAACAAAGCCGACGGCAAGCACGAGATGGAAGCCAAGGCAGCCGCCCGTGAACTCGCCGGCGCCATGCGACTGATCCACCCGCGCGACGCGCTGTGGCGGCCCCCGGTCATCACCATGAGCGGACTGGAAGGCATCGGCCTGGACAAGTTCTGGGACACGGTGCTCGAGCACCGTCGTGTGCTGACCGACGCAGGTCAGTTCGACGAGAAGCGTCGCCGGCAGTTGGTCGACTGGACCTGGACCATGGTGCACGACCAGCTGTTGCGCCGCCTCGCCGAAGCCCCCGAGGTCAAGGCGATCCGCGCCGATGTCGAGCAGCAGGTACGCGACGGAACGCTGACCGCGGCCCTTGCCGCGGAACGGCTGCTCGACGCATTCGACTCGTCGGCCGGGCGGAGATAGGGGTCTGTCTGCGGTAGCGGACTGTCTCTTTGCCGACGCGAGGTGAAACGGCGTGAGGGAGCGGCGATGCTGGAGTCTCGAGGGAAAGTGAATGCAAATCGGCCTGGTGGCTTGTAAAGTCGCAGGTCGGCAAGTGTGCTCCCCGCGCATGCGGGGATGAGCCCCGGACGGAGTGCTCGGTCTGCAGCTGGGCGATGTGCTCCCCGCGCATGCGGGGATGAGCCCACGCGCGCGTCTGTTGCGGGGCGGGCGGACTGGTGCTCCCCGCGCATGCGGGGATGAGCCCTCTGCAAGGTCAACACCGACCTCTACAACATGGTGCTCCCCGCGCATGCGGGGATGAGCCCACATCGGCCTGCGCTTCTTTC
>NZ_JARWRU010000669.1 GCF_029867845.1 Nocardia farcinica
CGGGCCCGGCGGCGATTGCCGCCCCTGCCCGCGCGATCTCCGAGTGCAGATAACTGTCCATCATCGCCAGCACCTCGACCCGCTGCCCCTCGGCCTGCAACCGCACCGCGACCGCGTGCGCGAGCACGCCGCCCAGCGACCAGCCCAGCAGGTGATAGGGCCCCTCCGGCTGCACCCGGCGGATCTCCGTCAGGTAGCGCAGCGCCCACTCCTCGGTCGACGCGGGCAACGCCTCGTCCGAGCCGAGAGCGGGCGACTGGAGGCCGTAGATCGGGCGGTCGTCGTCCAGGTGCGCGGCCAGCCCGGCGAAGGACCAGGCGATGCCGCCGAACGGATGGAAGCAGAACAGCGGCGCGCCCGAGCCGGGACGCAGCGGCACCAGCACATCGAAGGCCGATTCACCGACCGCCCGCGCGCCGGACTGCTCGGCCAGCGCCCGCGCGGCCAGCTCGGCCGGGGTGGGCGCGGTGAACAGCCAGACCACCGGCACCCGGAAGCCGAGTTCGGCACCGAGGCGGCTCGCCGCGCGAGTGGCGACCAGGGAGTTGCCGCCCAGCTCGAAGAAACTGTCGTCCATGCCGACCGACTCCACGCCGAGCACCTCGGCGAACACCTCGGTGATCGTGTGCTCCAGCGGCGTCCGCGGTTCCCGCCGCGAGCGGGCCGCGAACACCGGCTTCGGCAACTGCTTGCGGTCGAGCTTGCCGTTGGCGTTGAGCGGGAACCGTTCGAGCACCACGAACGCCGCGGGCACCATGTAGGAGGGCACCCGGTCGGCCAGGTGCGCCCGCAGCGCCTCGGTGTCGGCCGCGTCCGTCCGGCCGGTCGGCACCACATAGGCGACGAGCTGGTCCCCGACCTGTTCGTCGTGCTGCACGACGACCGCGGCCTGGCGCACCTGCTCGTGGGCGAGCAGCGCGGTCTCGATCTCGCCGAGCTCGATGCGCAGGCCGCGGATCTTGACCTGGAAATCGGTGCGGCCCAGGTACTCCACGGTGCCGTCGGCACGCATGCGCACCAGATCGCCGGTGCGGTACAGCCGCTCCCCCGGCGCGAACGGGCTGGCCACGTACCGCGCGGCGGTCAGATCGGGGCGACCGAAATAGCCGTGCGAGAGCTGGATTCCGGCGTGGTACAGCTCCCCCGCCACACCGGCCGGAACCGGATGCAGGCGGTCGTCGAGCACATAGGCGCGCACATTCCAGATCGGGCGGCCGATGGGCACGATGCCGACGGCGTCCTCGGGCACCCGCTCGGTCATGGTGACCACCGCGGTCTCGGTGGGGCCGTACAGATTGTCCAGCCTGGCCCGCGAGACCCGGCGCGCCGCCGCGGCCGTCTCCGCCGACAGGGCCTCGCCCGCCAGCCACATCACCCGCAGCGAGTCCAGCGAGCCGCCGTCGAGGGTGTCGACGATGGCGCGCAGCATGGACGGGACGAACGGGGTCACGGTGACCCGCTCGGCCGCGATCACCTCGGCCAGATAGCGCGGGTCACGATGGCCGTCCCGGCTCGCGACCACCACCCGGCCGCCGGTGAGCAGCGGCACGAACACATCCCAGATCGACATGTCGAAGGTGACGGTCGTCTTGAACAGCGCGATATCGGCCGCGCCGATGCCGTACTCGGCGACGAACCAGCGCACGTGGTTGGCCACCGCGCGGTGCGGCACCGCCACGCCCTTCGGCCTGCCGGTCGAGCCGGAGGTGAACAGGATGTAGGCGGTGTTCGCCGGGCGCAGCGGGGCGATCCGCTCGGCGTCGGTGACCGGCTCGGCGGAGTAACCGGAAAGATCGAGCTCGTCGAGACGGATCACCGGCGCGCGCTCCGAGCGCACGCCCGCCCCCGCCTCGGTGAGCACGCACGCGGGCTCGGACAGGTCCAGGACGTACGCGATG
>NZ_JARWRU010000670.1 GCF_029867845.1 Nocardia farcinica
CTCCCCCCTCCCCCCCCCCTCCCCCGCCCCCCCCCCCCCCCCGCGCGCGCCCCCGCCCCCCCCCCCCCCCCCCGCCCCCCCGGGGGGGGGGGGGCGCCCCCCCCCCCGCCGGGGTGCCGTGCCGCCGGGGCTAGACCAGCGCCTGCACCGGCTGGGAGAGCAACTGGGCGCAGCGCAGCAGACCGAGATGGCTGTAGGCCTGCGGATGGTTGCCCAGTGATCGCTCGGCGATCGGGTCGTACTCCTCGCTGAGCAGGCCGGTCGGGCCCGCCACGTCGACCAGCTGGGCGAACAGCGCCTCGGCGTCGGAGCGCTTCCCGATCAGCAGATACGCCTCGACCAGCCAGGCCGCGCACAGATGGAAGCCGCCCTCGCCGCCGGGCAGGCCGTCGTCGTGGTGGTAGCGGTAGACGGTCGAGCCGCTGCGCAGCTCGGCCTCGGTGGCCACCACGGTCGCGGCGAAGCGCGGATCGGACGGGTCGATCAGCCCGGACAGGCCGATGTGCAGGGTGGCCGCGTCCAGATCGGTGCCGTCGTAGGCCGCGGTGTAGGACTGCACCTCGTCGTTCCAGCCCTTGGCCTTCACCTCTTCGGCGATGGTCTCGCGCAGCGTCTCCCAGGCCGGATCGACCTCGCGGTCGAAGCGCTTCGCCAGGGTGAGCGCCCGGTCGATGGTCAGCCAGCCCATCACCTTGGAGTACACGTGGTGGCGCGGGTTGCCGCGGATCTCCCAGATGCCGTGGTCGGGCTCGGTCCAGCGCCGTTGCACGGCCGAGACCATGGCCCGCACCAGTTCCCAGTCGGCGTCCGGCAGGGCCTGCTGCGCCGCGGTGACGCCCTTCTTCTCGCGCGCGTGCGCGAGCGTGGAGATCAGGTCGACGATCGGGCCGAACACGTCGAGCTGCACCTGCATGTTGGCCGCGTTGCCGACACGCACCGGGCGTGAGCCCGCGTAGCCGGGCAGCTGGTCGATCACGGCCTCGGGGGGCAGGGTCTCGCCGTAGATGGTGTACAGCGGGTGCAGGCGCTCGGGTCCGGGGATGGTCTCGAGCACCCGGTGCACCCAGGCGAGGAACTGCTCGGCCTCGGCCAGCGAACCCAGGCTGACCAGCGCCTGCGCGGTGAGCGCGGCGTCGCGCAGCCAGCAGTAGCGGTAGTCCCAGTTGCGCACGCCGCCGATGTCCTCGGGCAGCGAGGTGGTGGCCGCGGCCAGGATGGACCCGGAGGGCGCGTGCACGAGGCCGCGCAGGGTCAGCGCGGAGCGCTTCATCAGGTCGGGCTTGAGCGGGGGCAGCTCGAGCTGGTTGGCCCAGTCCCGCCAGTACGCCTCCGCCAGCCGCCTGCGGTCGGGCTCGCTGGTCTTCGACGGCGCCAGATCGTGCGTGCCGCACCGCAGCTCCAGCACGATCGGGCCCTCCGACGGGTCGACCACCGCGGTCGCCACGTCGTGGCTGCCCTCGTTCTCGATCGTCCAGCGCACCCCGTGCGAGCGCAGCACCATCGGGTCGTTGGTGCCCCGCACCCGCAGGCCGCCGTCGACGGCCTCGATGCTCACCGGCACCTGCCCGAACTCCGGGCGCGGGGAGAAGGTGACCACGGCCTTGGCGTGACCGGTGATCACGCGGGTCAGGTCGGTGCGGTTGGGCGAGACGTCGTGCGGCAGATAGTCGGTGACCTGGAGGCTGGCCCAGCGGGTCTCGACGGTCATGGTGCCGTCGACATAGCGCTGCGACAGGGGCAGGCCGGGACGCTGCGGGGCGACGCTGAAGTGCCCGGCCTGCGGTCCGCCGAGCAGATGGGCGAAGACCGCCGCGGAGTCCGGCTCGGGATGGCAGAACCAGGTGACGGTGGCGTCGGGGGTCAGCAACGCAACCGACCGGGGGCTGGCCAGCATGGTCAGCCGCTCGATACGCGGCGCGCTGGCGCCCGCGAGCCAGGTGCGCCGCTCCTCGAGCAGGAATGCCAGTGCGCGCGAGACGGCTTCGGTGCTGTCCACGCGATACCTGGCCAGGCTCTCGCCGTCACCGACCTTGATGCCGAGGTCGGGGCCGGACAGCACGCGGAAGGCCTTCTCGTCGGTGACGTCGTCGCCGAAGAAGACCGCGGCGGTCGCGCCCGCCTGGTGGCGGACGGTGTCGAGCGCGGTGCCCTTGTCGGTCTGCACGACCGCCAGCTCGATGACGGCCTTGCCCTCGGTCACCTGGACGCCCACCCAGCGCGCGGGCCCCTGCCGCGCGGCTTCCAGTGCGCTGTGCGCGATCTCGGGGGAGACCGCGTTGCGCACGTGCAGGGCGACACTGGCCGGCTTGACCTCGATCGTGGTGCCCGGATGCGTGGCCGAGATCTCACCGAGGGTGGTCTGCACCTCGCGCAGCAACTGCTTGGCATCGGCGTCGATCGCGTGCACGAAGCCGATGTCGAATTCCGAACCGTGGCTGCCGATCAGCTGGACCTCTACCGGTAGGCGCGACAAGGCCGCCAGATCGCGTAAGGCACGGCCGGAGATGACCGCCGCGGTGGTGCCGGGCAGCCCGGCGAGGGCGCGTAGCGCGCTCACCGACTCCCGGTGGGGGGTCGCCTTGGACGGATCGGAGACGATCGGGGCGAGCGTTCCGTCGTAATCCGAGGCGACCAGCAGTCTCGGTTCGCGCGCGACCGTCGACAGTGCACGGCGAAGTTCTTGTGGCAGATCCTGTGCGCTCACGCATCCAACCTAGTGATCGGAGGGGGATGTTTCACGGGCGGGCAGAACAATACTGTGTTGAATTTGCCGCACCACATCGCGCCGGTCCGTGTGCGCGCGAATCCAGCCCAGATCACCGATTCGGCCGGTTAACGCACGAGTAACCGGCGGGTAACCCCTTGGTGGAACCGCTCTGTTCGGGCTACCTCTGATCGCCGAGCAGCAGGTCGACGGTCAGTTCCAGCCTATCGCTGACATCGGTGGCCGAGGCCCGGCGGGTGAGCCATGCCACCAGATTGGACAGCCACACGTCGCTGATGACGCGGGCGATGGCCAGCTGCCGTTCGTCGGGCTCGCCGTCGTTCATGGCGCGGGCGAACACCCGGTCCATCACCTTGCCCACTCGATCGACCTCGGCCGCGGCGGAGGCGTCGGCGAACATGAACGCCCTGGTCATGGCCTCGGTGAGCAGCGGGTCGCGCTGCATCATGCGGGTGATCTGGGTCAGCAGCAGGTGCATGCGCTCGCGCGGGGTGGCCCCGGCCAGCGGCTTGCGCTTGCTCTCGAACTGCTCGAACTCGCGCGCCAGCGCCGAGACCAGCAGGTGCACTTTGGAGGGGAAGTAGCGGTAGAGGGTGCCGACGGCCACATCGGCGCGCTCGGCAACGGCTCGCATCTGGACCGCGTCGTAGCCGCCCTTCGACGCGAGGGCGAGGGTCGCGTCGAGGATGCGCTTGCGGCGCTCCCGCTGCGCAGCCGAACTCAGCTCGTCCTCGCTCAACGTGGTGACCGTCGCCGGACGCGAGGAGGCTGGCTGTCGGGAGGGGCTGGCCATGGGGTGGGAGTCCTTTCCGCCATCGGTTTCTCGGCTGTCCGGCCGACCTCGCGGGGCGCTCGGTCGAGCCGGGCCCAGGCCCTCTCTTGACTTGACCCGGCATGGATATTAGAACATGTTCTAGGTGTGGGAGTCACGCCGGGAAGGGCGGTATGGACTGTGACCATCGCCACCACTGACGAGCATAAAGCCGTCCAGGAGTCGCTTCGGGGGTGGGCCGGTTCGGTCCGTCCGATTGCAACAATGCGCACCGGTTCCACCGGGTTCTGGCGCGGGTACTGGCCCGCGCTGGCCGACTTCGGCGTGTTCCACGTCGCCGTGCCCGAGGAGGCGGGCGGCGCGGGCGCCGCGGTGGCCGACCTGGCGGTGTTGCTGGAGCAGGCCGCGCGCGATCTGATCGGCGGGCCGGTGCTCACCACCGCGCTGGCGAACCTGGTCACCGCGGGCGCGCTCACCGAGGGTGAACCCTGTGGCGTCGCGGTCGATCCTACCGCCGCCGATTTCCTTGGCGACCAGCAGGTCTCGGTCGATCCGGCCACCGGGGCGGCCACCTTGACCGGCACCTGGCCGCAGGTGCTCGGCGCCGACGCGGGCACCTCGCTGTTGCTGCCCGTTCGCACGCCCGACGGCCCGCGCTGGTGCCTGGTGCCCGCCGAGGCCCCCGGCCTGCGGGTGGAGGAGCTGACCCCGGCCGATCCCAGTGTCCCGCTGGCGCAGGTGCACTGCGCGCAGACGCCGGTGCAGGCCGAGCGGGTGTTCACCGCCCCGCATCCGGTCGAGGACCTGCTGGTGGTGCTGGCCGTCGCCGAGCTGGCAGGCCTGGCCGGGTGGTGCCTCGACACCGCCGTCGAATACGCCAAGGTGCGTGAGCAGTTCGGCCGCAAGATCGGCTCCTTCCAGGCGGTCAAGCACATCTGCGCCTGGATGCTGTGCCGCACCGAGCTGATCCGCGCCGTGGCCGTCGACGCCGCGGCCGCCGTGGACGAGGGCGGCGCCGAGCTGCCGATCGCGGCCGCGCTCGCCGCCGCCACCGCACTGGCCGCGGCCGTGGAGACCGCCAAGGACTGCATCCAGGTGCTCGGCGGCATCGGCTTCACCTGGGAACACGACGCGCACTTCTACCTGCGCCGGGCCACCGCGCTGCGCCAGCTGCTCGGCGGCGGCGCGCGCTGGCGGGCCAGGGTCACCGAACTGACCCGTGCCGGGCAGCGTCGCACCACCGGCGCCGACCGGGTGCTGTCCGCCGACGGCGTGCGGGTCGACGGCGCCGCGGCCACCGGCCTGGCCGAGGAGGTCGCCGCCATCGCCGCGCTGCCGGTCGAGCAGCAGCACGACGCCCTGGTCGAGGCCGGCCTGGTCATGCCGCACTGGCCGCGCCCCTACGGCCGCGCCGCCGACCCGATGACCGGCCTGATGATCTCCGAGGAGCTGCGCCGCGCCGGCCTGACCGCCCCCGACCTCGCCGTCGGCGGCTGGGCCGTGCCGACCCTGCTCCAGCACGGCACCGAGGAACAGATCGAGCGCTTCGCCTGGCCGACGCTGCGCGGCGAGGTGGTCTGGTGCCAGCTGTTCAGCGAACCCGAGGCGGGCTCGGATCTCGCCGCGCTGCGCACCACCGCCACCAGGGTGGAGGGCGGCTGGAAGCTGCGCGGCCAGAAGGTGTGGACCTCGCTGGGCGATCGCGCCGACTGGGGCCTGTGCCTGGCCCGTACCGACCAGGACGCGCCCAAGCACAAAGGCATCAGCTACTTCCTGGTCGACATGCGCAGCCCCGGCCTCGAGGTGCGCCCGCTGGTGCAGATCACCGGTGAGGCCCGCTTCAGCGAGGTCTTCCTCGACGACGTCTTCGTGCCCGACGACTGCCTGGTCGGCGCGCTGAACAACGGCTGGAAGATCGCTCGCTCGACGCTGTCGGCCGAGCGGATCGCCATGGGCGGCAAGGGTATCGGCGGCGCGCTGGAAGAGCTGATCACCAAACTGCCGAGCAGCGGTCCGGGCGCCGAGCTGAACGCCGACCGGCTCGGCGGTTTCGTCGCCGAGGAGATCGGCGGCCAGCTGCTCGAGCAGCGCGCGGCGCTGACCGTGCTGGCCGGCGGTGACGCGGGCGCGTTGAGCAGCGTGCGCAAGCTGGTCGGCGTACGCCACCGGCAGGCGGTGGCCGAGTTCGCGGTGGAGGCCTCCGGCCCCCTCGGCGCGCAGGAGACCGCCGAGGTCACCGAATTCCTGCTCACCCGCTGCCTGTCCATCGCGGGCGGCACCGAGCAGATCCTGCTCACCGTCGCCGCCGAACGCATTCTCGGGCTGCCCCGCGACATCGCGGGCTGAGACGCCGGCCGCACCGCGGACAGCCGCACGAGCCAACTGGGAGTACAACCGTGGATTTCACCAGGGACGAGGGCCAGGACGCCGTCGCCGAAGTCGTTGTCGGCCTGCTCGAACGCGAGCAGGCCCGTGACTTCGGGCTGTGGCCCGGCCTCGTCGAGACCGGGCTGCTCGGTCTCGCGCTGCCGGAGCGCTTCGGCGGTGACGGCATGGGGCTGCCGGAGATCTCCGTGCTGCTCACCGAACTCGGCACCGACGCGGTCGCCGTGCCCGCGCTGCCGACGCTCGGGCTGGGGTTGCTGCCCCTGCTGCCGCTGCTGCCGGATGCGGTGGCCGAGGTCGTCTACCCGGAGATCGCGCGCGGGGCGATCCTGACCGCCGCGCTCAGCGAG
>NZ_JARWRU010000671.1 GCF_029867845.1 Nocardia farcinica
CACGCCCGGCCGGGCACCCCACCCAGGGGTGGGGCCGACCCCGCGCCGGGCCCGGCGGCGGGCGCCGGCGCGGGTCGAAGCCCGTTCAGATGATGCCGCGCTTGAGGCGACGGCGCTCGCGCTCGGAGAGCCCGCCCCAGATGCCGAACCGTTCGTCATGGGCGAGTGCGTATTCCAGGCACTCGTCACGCACCTCGCAACCCATGCAGATCCGCTTGGCTTCGCGTGTGGAGCCGCCCTTTTCGGGAAAGAACGCCTCCGGGTCCGTCTGCGCGCACAGCGCGCGTTCCTGCCACTGCTCTTCGATCGATTCGAACATCTCGTCAAAGCCCGTCACGATCAGGCTGAGTCGAGGAGTCGACACCGCTTCACTCCCGTCGTGTTCGCGGCCGATGTCAGCGCAGACGCCACGTGCTGCGCCTGCTGTGGAATCGGTTCGCGCGACCATGTCTTCGGTCATCGCTCCGCCTCCTCACTGTGTGTTAGCGCAGAATGCTTCTTTCCGTCGGACCAACACGCACACCGACGGCCGTACCCCGCGATGTAGTCCCGCGGACATCCCCAAGCACGTCAATCCGATGCGAACATCTGTTCGAAATGTCGTTCGCGCGACGCACTCTCGCTCGAACTCGGAATGACATGTCAGTGATTAGACACGCCGGATGTATCGATGGTCAAGCCGCTGTCGCTATTCCGTTACTATCCGGACCCGATTTTCGCGGCGGCCCTGTGACGCAGAATAGCAAATGAGCAGCAAATATGCTGGATCGTGACCTTCGCGTGGCAACGCATAGGCTGTACGGATGTGACTGGACAACACGCGGACATCACGCCTGCCGCCGGCCCCGAGATCGCGGTGCTCGTCGGCGGCGTCGGCGGCGCACGCTTCCTGCAGGGCGTGCGTGAACTACTTCCCGATGGCCGGATCTCGGCGATCGTCAACGTCGGTGACGACGTCTGGATGCACGGCCTGAGAATCTGCCCCGACCTGGATACGTGCATGTACACGCTGGGTGGCGGCATCGATACCGAGCGTGGCTGGGGCCGGGTCGGCGAGACCTGGCACGCCAAGGAGGAGCTGGCGGCATACCAGGCCAAACCCGACTGGTTCGGCCTGGGCGATCGCGATATCGCCACCCACCTCATTCGGACCGAAATGCTGCGGGCGGGCTACCCCCTCTCGGCGGTCACCGAGGCGCTGTGCAACCGGTGGCAACCAGGCGTGAAACTGATCCCGGCAACCGACGACAGGTGTGAAACACATGTTGTTGTGACCGATCCAGAGAACCCTGGCGAACGTCGCGCGATCCATTTTCAGGAGTGGTGGGTGCGGTATCGCGCAAACGTGGAAACTCATGGTTTTGCCCCAATCGGAGCGGAAGACGCGAAACCGGCGCCAGGTGTGATCGATCTCATAGAGCGCTGTGATGCGGTATTGCTCGCCCCCTCGAATCCGGTCGTCAGCATCGGTTCGATCCTGGCGGTCCCCGGAATCCGCGGCGCGCTGCGGACCACGAAGGCGAAGGTCGTCGGAGTCTCCGGGGTGATCGACGGCAAGCCGTTGCGCGGCATGGCCGACGAATGCCTGTCGGTGATCGGCGTCGAGACCACCGCCGAGGCGATCGGCCGGTACTACGGGGCGCGCTCGGCCAACGGCATCCTCGACGGCTGGCTGGTGCACACCACCGACACCGCCGACGTGCCGGGCGTGCAGGTGCGCAGCGTCCCGCTGCTGATGACCGATCCGCCCACCACCGCCGAGATCGTCCGTGCCGCACTGGATCTGGCCGGGGTGCGGCTGTGAACGCCCCCGTCGAGCACGGCGCCGACGAGCTGACCATCCTGCCCGTCCACGGCCTGCCGGAGTTCCGGCCCGGCGACGACGTGGCCGCCGCGCTCGCCGAGGCGGCGCCGTGGCTGCGCGACGGCGACATCCTCGTCGTCACCAGCAAGATCGTCGCCAAGGCCGAGGGCAGGGTGGTGGCCGCGCCCACCGACCCCGACGAGCGCGACGCCGTGCGGCGCACGCTGGTGGAGCAGGAGGCCGTGCGGGTGCTCGCCCGCAAGGGCCGCACTCTCATCACCGAGAACAAGCTCGGCATCGTCCAGGCCGCCTCGGGCGTGGACGGCTCGAACGTCGAACGCGACGAATTGGTGCTGCTGCCTTCGGATCCCGACGCCAGCGCGCGCGCCCTGCGTGACGGGCTGGCCGGGCGGCTCGGCGTCTCGGTGGCGGTGGTGATCACCGACACCATGGGGCGGGCCTGGCGCAACGGCCAGACCGACGCCGCCATCGGCGCCGCGGGGCTGCGGGTGCTGCACGACTACGCGGGCGCGATCGACGGCCAGGGCAACGAACTGCACGTCACCCAGGTCGCGGTGGCCGACGAGCTGGCCGCGGCGGCCGATCTGGTGAAGGGCAAGCTGCGCGCGGTCCCGGTGGCCGTGGTGCGCGGCTTCCCGCACGAGGACGACGGTTCGGGGGCGGCGGCGCTGGTGCGCGCGGGCGAGGAGGACCTGTTCTGGCTCGGCACCGCCGAGGCGCTGGCGCAGGGCAGGCGCGAGGCGGTGCTGCTGCGCCGTTCGGTGCGCGAATTCGCCGACACGGCGGTGGATCCCGAGCGGGTGCGGGCCGCCGTCGCGTCCGCGCTCACCGCCCCCGCCCCGCACCACACCAGGCCGGTGCGGTTCGTGTGGGTGCGCGATCGGGTGCGGCG
>NZ_JARWRU010000672.1 GCF_029867845.1 Nocardia farcinica
GCGGTTGACGATGGCCGCGTGGGTCACCGCCACGCCCTTCGGCCTGCCGGTGGAACCGGAGGTGAAGATCACGTACGCGGTGTTGTCCGGCCGCAGCGGGGCGCGGCGGTCGGCGTCGGTGAGCGGGGTCGTCGGCAGGCCGTGCAGGTCGAGCAGATCGATGCGCACCTGTGCGGTGTCGACCGGCAGGTCGGCGCCCGCGGTCAGCACACAGACCGGGTCGACGGTCCCGAGGATGTACTCGGTGCGCTCGACCGGGTGGTCCGGGTCCAGCGGCACATAGGCCGCACCGGCCACCGAGACCGCGTACATGCCGACGACCAGGTCCAGCGAGCGGCGCATGCCAAGGGCCACGTAGGACTCCGGGCCGACGCCGCGCTGGATCAGCCAGCGGGCCAGCTGGTGCACCCGGTCGGCGAACTCCGCGTAGGACAGACTCGTCCCCTCGAACGTCAGCGCGGATGCGCCCGGGGTGCGCGCGACCTGCGCCTGGAACAGCGCGGGCAGGGTCAGCGCGGTGCGGCCCGGCAGGCCGGACAGCAGTGCGGCGGCGTCGATCTCGTGCGCGGTGTCGTTCCAGCCGGTGACCACGAGCTCGCGTTCGGCGGCGTCGACCATCTCGATGTCGCCGACCCGGCGGGCCGGGTCGGTGGTGATGGCGTCGAGCACCCTGACCAGGCGGTCGGCGATGCGGCGCACGGTCGGCTCGTCGAACAGCCCGCCCTGGTAGCCGGCGCGGATGCGCAGGCGGGTGTCCAGCTGCGCGATCAGCGTCAGCGGGTAGTGGGTGGCGTCCGCGGCGTCGATGCCGGTGACGGCCATGCCGTCGATGTCTGCGGCCTGCGCCTGGATGCCCTCGGCGTCGACCGGGTAGGACTCGAACACCACCAGGGTGTCGAACAGCGCGCCGATGCCGACGGCCGACTGGATCTCGGCCAGGCCGACGTAATGGTGGTCGAGCAGGTCGGCCTGCTCGCCCTGCACCCGGACCAGCAGCTCACGCGCCTGCTCGGCGGCGTCGAAGCGCACCCGCACCGGGACGGTGTTGATGAACAGGCCGACCATCGACTCCACGCCGGCCAGCTGCGCCGGGCGGCCCGACACGGTGGTGCCGAACAGCACGTCCTCGCTGCCGGACATGTAGCCGGCCAACAGGCCCCAGGCCACCTGGAGCACGGTGTTGGGGGTGACGCCGAGCGTGCTCGCCAGCCCGGTCAGCCGCGCGGTCGCGGCCTCGTCCAGCTCGAACAGGTACTCGCCGGACAGCTCGGTGATCTCGTGGCGCGCGTCGGCCCTGGCCAGCAGCGTCGGCTCGGAGACCCGATCCAGCGCCGCCGACCACGCCGCCAGCGAGGCGGCCTTGTCCTGGCGCGCGCTCCACTCCAGGAAGTGCCGGTAGCTGCGCACCGAGGGCAGCTGCGACACGTCGGCGTGGAAGGCGTAGAGCATGAGCAGGTCGCGCATGAGCAGCGGCATCGACCAGCCGTCGAGCAGGATGTGGTGGTTGCTCACCACGAACTGCCAGCGGTCGGCGGCCACCTGGATCAGCGTGAACCGGATCAGCGGCGGCTCGGCGAGGTCGAAGCGGCGCAGCCGGTCGGCCTCGATCAGGTCGGCGGCCTCACCGGTGGCGACCCGGTCGTGCTCGGTCCAGTCCGCGCGCACGCCGTCGAGCACCACCTGCACGGCGGTGCCGTCGGAGTCGGTGACGAACGCGGTGCGCAGATTCTCGTAACGGTCCAGCAGCGCGTGGGCGGAGGCGCGCAGGCGCGCGGAGTCCACCCGGCCGGTCAGGGTCAGCACCGCCTGGGCGGTGTAGACGTCGACCGAGTGCTCGGCCATGCGGGCGTGGAAGTGCAGGCCCGATTGCAGCGCCGACAGCGGCCACACGTCGGTCAGCGCCGGGAAACGCCGCTCCCACTCGTCGATGTCGCGCTGGCCGACGCGCACCAGGGCGAAGTCGGACGGGGTGTGCCCGCCCGCCTCGGCCGAATTCGCGTGCCGGGCGACGGCTTCCAGGGCCTCGATCCAGAGCTGGGCGAACTCCTCGACCTCGGCCGTCGACAGCAGGGTGGCGGGGAAACCGATGTTCGCGGTGAGCGTGTCGCCCACCACGATGGCGTTGACGTCCAGCGGGGCCATGGCGGGCATGTCGGGGTCGTAGGCGCCGCCGAGCGCGCCCAGCTCCGCCGCCGGGGTCCAGCCGAAGCCGCGCAGCGCCTCGGGCACATCGCCCTCGGAGACGCGGCCGAGGTAGTTGAAGCTGACCTGGCCGGGCAGCCCGGCGGGCAGCTCACCCGCGGTCCGGGGGTTCAGGTAGCGCAGCAGGCCGTAGCCGATGCCCTTGTCCGGCACCGAGAGCAGCTGTTCCTTGACCGCCTTGACCGCGGCGCCCGCCGCGGCGCCGCCGGACATGGCCTCGGCCACGTCGAGGCCGGACAGGTCGAAGCGGACCGGGAAGATCGCGGTGAACCAGCCGACCGTGCGGGACAGGTCGGCGCCGGGCACGACCTCCTCCTCGCGGCCGTGGCCCTCGAGGCGGATCAGCACCGGATCGCTCGCGGACGCGCCGGTGCGGCGGGCCCGCCAGGTCGCGGTCGCCAGGGCGAGCGCGGTGAGCAGGCCGTCGTTGACGCCGCCGTGGAACAGCGCGGGCACCGTGGTGAGCAGTGCCTTGGTGACCTCGGGCGAGACCTCGACGGCGATCTTCTCGATCGCGCCGGAGACGTCGACGGCCGGGTCCATCGGCCGCTGCGTCAGCAGCGGGTCGGGAGTGTGCGCGACCTCGCGCCAGTAGTCCAGCTCGGCCACCCGCGCCGGGCTCGACGCCTCGGCGGCCAGGGCGTGCGCCCAGGCCCGCATGCTGGTCGCCGGGGCGACCAGCTCGGGCTGCTGCCCGGCGCTGATCTGTCCCCAGGTGGCGACGAAGTCGGGCACCAGGATGCGCCAGGAGACGCCGTCGACCACCAGGTGGTGGGCGAGCACGACGATCCTGCCCTGGACGTGCGGCGCGGCCGGGTCCAGCCAGACGAACCGGATCACCGCGCCGGTGGCCGGGTCGAGCCGGTCAAGCGCGGAATCCACCGCGGCCGTGGCGATCTCGACCAGCTGCCGCTCGTCGGCGTCGGCCGGGTACGCCACCCGCTCGATCAGCGCGTCCACGTCGACGGTGCCGGGCTCGGCGGTCTCCACCACCCAGTCGGTCTCGCCGCGGTACAGGCGCGCGCGCAGCATGTCGTGGCGGTCGATGACCGCGCCGACGGTGGCGGCGATGCCTGCGCGGTCGATGCCCGCGGGCAGCTCCAGCGCCAGCAGCTGGTTGAAGCGGCCGAACGAGCCGGGCCGCTCGGCCATGAACCGCACCACCGGGGTCAGCGGCATCTCACCGACGCCGCCGCCGACGGGTTCGGCCAGCTTCGCGACCGGCGCCGCGCCGACCTCGGCGGTCTCGGCCACGGCGGCCAGACCGGCGACGGTCTTCTGCTCGAAGACCTGACGCGGGGTGAAGACCACGCCGCGCGCCTTGGCGCGGGACACCAGCTGGATGGACACGATCGAGTCGCCGCCGAGGGCGAAGAACGAGTCGTCCACGCCGACCCGCTGCACGCCGAGCACCTCGGCGAAGACCTCGGCGATGGTCTGCTCGACCGGTGTGCGCGGGGCGCGGAAGACGACCTCGGTGGCGAACACCGGCTCCGGCAGGCCCTTGCGGTCCAGCTTGCCGACCGGGGTCAGCGGGACCCGGTCCATCACCATGATCGACGAGGGCACCATGTAGGCGGGCAGGCGCTGCTCGATGTGGGCGGTCAGCTCGGCCACGTCGATCGTGCGACCTGGCACCGCGACCACGTAGGCGACCAGCACGGTCGCGCCCGCGGCGTTCTCGTGGCCGAGGGTGGCCGCGAAGTCCACGTTCGGATGCGAGGCCAGCGCGGCGTCGATCACGCCCAGCTCGATGCGGAAACCGCGCACCTTGACCTGGAAGTCGGAGCGGCCCACGTACTGCACCTCGCCGGTGCGGGTCCAGCGGACCACGTCGCCGGTGCGGTACATGCGCGCGCCCGGCTCGAACGGGTCGGCCACGAAACGCTCGGCGGTCAGGCCGGGGCGGGCGTGGTAGCCGCGGGCCAGCTGGATGCCCGACAGGTACAGCTCACCCGCGACACCCACCGGGACCGGCCGCAGCCGGTTGTCCAGGATCAGCGAGCGCATGCCGCGGATCGGGCCGCCGATGGTGACGGTGTCGCCCGGGGTCAGCGCGTCGCTGATGTTGGTCATGATGGTGGTCTCGGTCGGGCCGTACCCGTTGTGGAAGGCCCTGACCTCGCCGGAATCACCCAGCGGCACCGCCCATTTCGCGACCAGCTCGGGCGGGCACGCCTCGCCGCCCGCCACCAGCACCCGCAGGGTGTCCAGGCCGGCCGGGTCGAAGGTGGCCAGCGCGGCCGGGGTGATGAAGGCGTGCGTGACCCGCTCGCGGCGGATCAGCTCCGACAGTTCCTCACCGCCGTAGACGCCCGGCGGCACCACGACCAGCGCGCCGCCCGCACCGAGCGCCAGCAGCAGCTCGAGGATCGAGGCGTCGAAGCTGGGCGAGGCGAAATGCAGTGCCCTGGTGCCGGAGTCGATGTCGTAGCGGTGCACCTGCTCGGCCCGGAAGTTGGCCAGGCCGGCATGGGTGACCACGACGCCCTTGGGCTTGCCGGTGGAACCGGAGGTGTAGATGACGTAGGCCGGCTGATCCACGCGGGTCGGGCGGACCCGGTCCGCGTCGGTGATCGGACCGCCGTCGTAGCCGCTCAGATCCAGCTCGTCGAGCACCAGCCAGCGGGTCGACTCGGGCAGGCCGTCGACCACCGAGGACACGGTCAGGCCGAGCGGCGAACCGGAATCGGTGACCATGTGCGCGATGCGGTCGGCCGGGTAGTCCGGGTCGACCGGCACGAAGGCCGCGCCGGTCTTGGACACCGCCCAGGCGGCGAAGACCGAGTCGGCCGAGCGCGGCACGCCGACGGCGACCAGGTCCTCGGCGCCGATGCCCTCGGCGA
>NZ_JARWRU010000673.1 GCF_029867845.1 Nocardia farcinica
GGCGCAGGTCGCCGGCGAGCCGGGCGGGTTGCGCACCGGTGGCGGGGGCGGCGAACCAGGGCCGGTTGTCGGTGACGACCACCGCGCTCAGCGGCAACAGCTGGTCGGGGCGGGAACGGGCGCGCGGGGTGACCTTGTCGAGTGCGCGGCGGCCGTCGTGGCGGGCGCCGAGCTGGTCGCGCTGGGCGTGGTCGAGACCGGCGAGGGCGAGCTGGTCGCGTTCGTCGGGGGTGAGGCGAGCGGTGTCGAGGGCGCCGCCTGGCAGCAACGTGACCCCGCCCCAGCGGCCGCGCCGGATCAGGATCGGGAACCCCGCGTCCTGGAGCCAGCGCAGGTCGCGCACCACGGTGCGGGTGGAGACGCCGACCTGTCCGGCCAGCTCGGCGACGGTCCGGTGCTCGCGCGTCTGGAGCGCGAGCAGCAGGGCGAAGAAGCGATCCGGGGTCATGTCTGCCGACGATTCCAGGAATCAGGACAGGATCGGTCATCTATGAATCGCATCCTCGTGCGGTCACCGTCAACGCGAACGAAGGAGAACATCACGTGACCGCACCGACCATGTTCATCGTCTACGTCACCGACGCACCCGCCTCGGCCCGCTTCTACGGCGAGCTGTTCGACCTGCGACCGAAGTTCGAGTCGCCGCGCTTCATCGCCTTCGACCTCGGCGGCGTGGAGCTGGCGCTCTGGAGCGGGGTCGAGGACGACCGCCTGGCCGAGGTCACGCGCACCAGCGAGCTGTGCGTGACGGTCGACGGCGGACCGGAGCGGATCGACGCGCTGCACCGGGACTGGGTGCGCCGGGGTGTGCGGATCGCGATGGAACCGCACGAAGAGGTGTTCGGGCGCACCTTCCTCGCCACCGACCCCGACGGCAATCTGATCCGGGTCGCGCCGGTCGACTGACTCGCTGTCGGAGCGGGTGGTCTGTTCTCCGCACGGCCCCCTGACTACTGTCGGAAACGGCCGTGCGAGAGCAGAGCACACGAGCGACAGGAGAGACGCGCAATGGGGCATCTCGAGACGGGCGATCTCAAGCTGGGATACAAGGCGTCGGCCGAGCAGTTCGGTCCACGCGAGCTGGTGGACATCGCGGTCATGGCCGAAGAGCACGGCATGGACTCCACCACTGTGAGCGACCACTTCCAGCCGTGGCGGCACAAGGGCGGGCACGCGCCGTTCTCGCTGGCCTGGATGGCCGCGGTGGGCGCGCGCACCGAGCGCATCCAGCTGGGCACCTCGGTGCTCACCCCCACCTTCCGCTACAACCCCGCGGTGATCGCGCAGGCCTTCGCCACCATGGGCTGCCTGTATCCGGGGCGGGTCATGCTCGGTGTCGGAACCGGTGAGGCGCTCAACGAGATCGCCACCGGATACAAGGGCGAATGGCCGGAGTTCAAGGAGCGCTTCGCCCGGCTGCGTGAGGCCGTCGACCTGATGCGGGCGCTGTGGACGGGCGATCGCGTGGACTTCGATGGCCAGTACTACACGACTGTCGGCGCCTCGATCTACGACGTGCCCGAGGGCGGCCTGCCCATCTACATCGCCGCGGGCGGCCCGCTGGTGGCCCGCTACGCCGGACGCGCGGGCGACGGCTTCATCTGCACCTCGGGCAAGGGCATGGAGCTCTACACCGACAAGCTGATGCCCGCGCTCGCCGAGGGCGCGGCGAAGGTGGACCGCACCGTGGGCGACATCGACCGGATGATCGAGATCAAGATCTCCTACGACACCGATCCCGAACTGGCGCTGGAGAACACCCGCTTCTGGGCCCCGCTGTCGCTGACCGCCGAACAGAAGCACTCCATCACCGACCCGATCGAGATGGAGGCCGCCGCCGACGCGCTGCCGATCGAGCAGATCGCCAAGCGCTGGATCGTGGCCAGCGACCCGGACGAGGCGGTCGAACAGATCAAGCCGTATCTGGACGCGGGCCTCAACCACCTGGTGTTCCACGCGCCCGGGCACGACCAGCGCCGCTTCCTCGACCTGTTCCAGCGCGATCTGGCTCCGCGCCTGCGCGCGCTGGCCTGAGCGTCGTCTCGGGATCTCGCCCGGTGGGCCGCTCGCCGGCCAGGCCGGAATTCGCCGGGCCGCGATCGAACTCCGGCGCGGCCCGCCCAGGGCGAGAAGAGAACAGTTCGGCCGCCCCCCGCCCGGGGGCGGGGGGGGCGGGACCCCCCCCCGGGGCGCCCGGAGACC
>NZ_JARWRU010000674.1 GCF_029867845.1 Nocardia farcinica
CAGGAGCAGCGCGAGCAGCAGCCCGCCGCGGCGACCCTGCTCGCCGACGACGCGCCCCTGCCCAAGCGCAAGCGCGGCCAGACCCTGGCCGCCGCTCATCCCGACGGCCTCGTCGAGCGCCGCACGTCGGGCCCGTCGGTCCTGCGGGCCGCCGAGGAACCGACCTCCCCGCCCACGCGGCCCGCCGCACTGGGGGCCTTCCAGCGCGCGTTCACCGGACGTGACGCACAGGAATCCGTCCCCCCGTCCCCGCCCGTCGCTCTGGAGAACGATCGATGACCTCTTCGACCACCCCCGCTCAGCTCGGCTGGCTGCTCGAACAGCTGCTACAGCGCACTCCGCAAAGCAGGCACGCGCTACTGCTGTCCGGTGACGGCCTGAAGATCTGCCACACCCCGGAGCTGACCATCGACAAGGCCGACCAGCTGGCCGCCATCGCCGCGGGCATCCAGTCGCTCGCGCACGGCGCCTCCGCCGAGTTCGGTGACGGCAGACCCGGTGTGCGCCAGTCGATGACCGAGTTCTACGGCGGCATCCTGTTCATCGTCGAGGCGGGGCTCGGGGCGCATCTGGCGGTGCTGGCCGACGAGGACGCCGATGCCGGGCTGATCGGCCACAACATGCGGGAGCTGGTCGAGCAGCTCGGCGACCAGCTGACGGCGGCGCCGAGGGTGCAGCCACGAGTGGCGGGGGCCGGAAGACCATGAGCAGACCCAGACCGGGACGCGACGACAGCCCCGACCGCCTGTACACGCTCACCGGTGGTCGCAGCAGCCCCGACACCGACGCTTTCGACCTGGTGACCCTCGTGGTCAGCGAATCCGAGCCCGTGCCGGGCATGCCCTCCGAACACGCGGCCATCCTGCGCATCTGCCGCTCCCCCACCTCGGTGGTGGAGATCGCGGCCGAGCTGCGGCTGCCGGTCGGCATCACCACGGTGCTGCTCTCCGACCTGCTGGCGGCGGGCAAGATCACCGTGCGACATCCACGAGCCGGGCGCTTCGGCGACCACCTGGTTCTCGATTCCACCACCCTCGAGAAGGTGCTTGTTGGACTCCGCAGTCTCTAATCCATCGACGGCGATTTCCGATTCCCCGTCCTCACCTCCCCCGTCCCCCGCGCCGTTACGGGCAGAGGCCCCGTTGCTCGGCACCGCGAGCCAGGGCCTGAAGATCGTCATCGTCGGCGGGTTCGGCGTCGGCAAGACCACGATGGTGCGCTCGGTCAGCGAGATCCGCCCGCTGGACACCGAGGCCACCATGACCGACGCCGGCGTGGGCATCGACGATCCGACCGGCGCGCCAGGCAAGTCGACCACCACCGTCGCCTTCGACTTCGGCCGCATCACCATCGACTCCGAGAACGTGCTCTACCTCTTCGGCGCTCCCGGTCAGCAGCGCTTCTGGTTCCTGTGGGACCGGCTGTTCAGCGGCGCGCTCGGCGCCATCGTGCTGGTGGACCGCCGCCGGATCTCCGACTCCTGGTACGCCATCGACCGGCTGGAGAGCCAGGGCACCGCGTTCGTGGTGGCCTGCAACAACTTCGGTGGCGCGCCGCAGCCGCTGGACGCGGTGCGCGACGCGCTCGACCTGGATCCGCATGTGCCGCTGCTGGATTGCGACGCCCGTTCGCGCGAGTCCTGCAAGCAGGTGCTGGTGACCCTGGTCGAGCAGCTGTACGCCCGGGCACGTGCGAACGGAGAGCTGTCGTGAACTACGCCGAGCAGGCCGCCCCGCCGGGCTGCCCCGCGCATCCCGGCGCGATCCCCCTCGACGGACCGGAGTTCCTGTCCGACCCCTACGGCCTCTACGCCAGGGCGCGGCGCGAGTACGGCCCGGTGGTGCCGGTGGAACTGCTCGGCGGCTTCCCGGCCTGGCTGGTCATCGGCTATCGCGAACTGCACCAGGTGACCAGCGATTCCGAGCTGTTCAACCGCAGGGCCGAGAGCTGGAACCAGTGGCCCAACGTGCCCGACGACTGGCCGCTACGCCCGATGATCGGCGTGCAACTGCCCTCGATCTACTACACCGTCGGCGCCGAGCACCGCAGGCACTCCGAGGTGGTGGAGGCCGCGCTCGACGGGGTCGACCCGTTCGCGTTGCGCCGCACCGTCGAGGACATCGCCGACCGGTTGATCGACTCCTTCTGCGGCCGCGGCCGCGCCGACCTGGTCGCCGAGTACGCCGAGCCGCTGCCGGTGCTGGCGCTGGCCTCCACGCTCGGGTTGTCCGACGAGGAGGGCTCGCTGCTGGCCTGGACCATGCGCGCCTTCGCCCAGGGCGGCGCGGACGCGCAGGCCGCGCACGTGCGCTTCTACGAGCAGATCTCGCGGCTGGTCGCGCACGCCAGGTCCGTCGGCGGCGACAGCATCGTCACCAGGATGCTGAATTTTCCCCAGCCGTTCTCCGACGAGGAGCACATCCACAACCTCATGGCCATCACGGCGGCGGGTTACCTGCCCACCTCCGACTGGCTGGTGAACTCGGTGCGGCTGATGCTCGTCGACGACCGCTTCGCCGCGGCCCTCGGCGGCGGCAGGCACAGCATCGGCCAGGCGATGAACGAGGTGCTGTGGGAGGAGGCGCCGACCCAGATCCTGGCCGGGCGCTGGGCCACCCGCGACACCAGGCTCGGCAACCAGGTCGTCCGGGCGGGCGACATGCTGCTGCTCGGTCTCGGCGCGGCCAACGCCGACCCGCACGTGCGCCAGCAGCTCGGCGACGGCCTCGAGCCCGCCCAGACCGGCAACAGCGCGCATTTCGCCTTCAGCCACGGCGAATTCCGCTGCCCGTTCCCGGCCCAGCAGATGGCCGAGGTCATCGCGCGCACCGGCATCGAGGTGCTGCTCGACCGGCTGCCCGATGTCGATCTCGCGGTGCCGGAACACGAGCTGGTCCGTAAACCCAATCCGTGGCTGCGCGGCATGAGCAGCCTGCCCGTCCGCTACACACCGGTACCCGCCGTCGGAGGTTTCTGAGCATGAGTTGCCCGCACGACACGATCGTCATCGACCCGATGATCTCGGACCTGGCGGGCGAGACCACCCGTCTGCGCGAGGCCGGGCCCCTGGCGAAGATCGACCTGCTCGGCGTGCCCGCCTACACCGTCACCAGGCACGGGCTGGCCAGGAAACTGCTCACCGATCCGAGGCTGGTCAAGGACATCAATTCCTGGTCGCTGTGGCAGACCGGCGTGGTGACCAGGCAGTGGCCGCTGATCGGCATGATCGACGTGGACCGCTCGATGTTCACCGTGGACGGCACCGAGCACCGCAGGCTGCGCATCAAGACCACCCAGGCGCTGACCCGCCGCCGCCTCGACGCGCTGAAGCCGCGCATCGAGGGTTACGTCGCCGACCAGCTCGACGGCCTGGAGCGCGCCGCCGCGGGCGGGCAGGCCGTCGACCTGAAGGAGTTGTTCGCCTACCCGCTGCCCATGCAGGTCGTCGGCGACCTGATGGGGGTGCCGCAGTCCGATCAGCAGATGCTGCTCGACTGGTACAAGGCGTTCTTCTCGATCATGACCCCGCAGGACGAGCGCCTGAAGGTCATCGACCAGCTCGACGCCTATTTCACCGAGATGGTGCGCGCCAAGACCGCCGAGCCGGGCGACGATTTCACCTCCGCGCTGATCTACTCCACCGACGAGGAGACCCCGCTCACCGAGGAGGAGGTGCTGGGCAACCTCAAGGCGCTGGTCGCCGCCGGGCACGAGACCACGGTCAATCTGATCCTGGCCACCGTGCGCGCGCTGCTGTCGCACCCGGAGCAGATGGCGCTGGTGCGGTCCGGGGAGGTGAGCTGGGAGACCGCCATCGAGGAGACGCTGCGTTTCGACGGCCCGGTCATCCACCTGCTCATGCGCTTCGCCACCGAGGACATCGATCTCGGCGACGCGGTGATCGAAAAAGGTGCGGGCGTGGTGATCTCCTACCGGGCCATCGGCCGCGACACCGAGGTGCACGGCGCCGACGCCGACGCCTTCGACATCACCCGTGCCACCGCCAACCGGCACATCTCCTTCGGCTACGGCCCGCACATCTGCCCCGGCGCGGCGCTGGCCAGGCTGGAGGCCTCGATCGCGGTTCCGGCGCTGTTCGAGCGCTTCCCCGAGCTGCGCCTTGCGGTGCCGGTCGAGCAGATCGTGAACATGCCGGTGCTCACCCAGAACGACCTCGCGCGGTTCCCGGTGGACCTGCGCGCCCGAGCCGCCGTCACCACCACGCCGGAGGCGTGAACGCCCGCTGACTTGTCGTCGCGGCGGTGCACCGCCGTCGCGACGTGACCGGCCTCACCCTCGGCCGATGACGTGGCCAGCATCACCGCGAAACGAGATTCTGTTCGGACGACCGTACGGTTTACCGTTCAAGAAACGTTTCTTCTGATGGGGAGTCCGCGTCGATGCTGACCACTCTCGCTCGGTTCGCGACCACGCGACCGCGCACGGTCCTGGTGGCCGCACTGCTGCTGATGCTGGCCTGCGGCGCCTTCGGCGCGAGCGCGGCGAGCCACATGAAGGCGGGCGGTTTCGTCACCGAGGAACTGGAATCGGTGCGCGCGGGCGAATTCCTCAGCGACCACTTCCCCGGCGGAGCGACCAATTACATCCTGCTCGTCACCGCCGACGACGGCGCCGACTCGCCCGCCGCGCGGGCCGCGGGCGAGCGGGCCGTCGCCCAGCTGAGCGGGTTCGACGAGGTCAGCGGCATCCAGTCGTACTGGACCACCCGTCCCGACCTCGCCCCCGCCCTGCGCAGCAAGGACGGGCGGAGCGCGCTGGTCATCGCCTACATCGCGGGCGACGATTCCGAACTCACCGAACGCGCCGACCGCATCAGCGAGCAGGTGCAGTTCGCCGACGACGGCGTCACCGTGCGCGCCGGCGGCCTCGGCGCCGCCTTCGCCGACATGAACACCCAGATCAGCCGCGATCTGATCATCGCCGAGGCCATCGCGATCCCGCTGACCGGCCTGCTGCTGATCCTGATCTTCGGCAGCGTGGTGGCCGCGGCCATGCCGGTGGTGATCGGCCTGTGCGCGGTGCTGGCCGCGCTCGGCATCCTGCGCACCCTGACCGTCTTCACCGACGTGTCCATCTACGCGCTGAACATGACCACCGCGCTTGGGCTGGCGCTGGCCATCGACTACAGCCTGTTCATCGTCAGCCGCTACCGCGAGGAACTGGGCCGCGGCCTCGACCCGGTCGCCGCCGTGGTGCGTTCGGTGCAGACCGCGGGCCGCACGGTCGTCTACTCGGCCCTGGTGGTCGCGCTCTCGCTGGCGGCACTGGCGGTGTTCCCGCTGTACTTCTTCAAGTCCTTCGCCTACGGTGGCGTGGCCGTGGTCGGAGCGGCCGCCGCGGCGGCGGTGATCGTGCTGCCCGCGATGCTGGTGCTGCTCGGCGACCGGGTGAACGCCTTGGACCTGCGCGCGGGCGTGCGCAGGCTGCTCGGCAGGCCCGAGCCCGCCCCGGTCCCCGCCGAGCGCAGCTTCTGGTACCGCTGGGTGCTGGCGGTCATGCGGCGCGCGGTGCCGATCGCCCTGCTGACCACCGTGCTGCTGCTGTTGGTCGGATCGCCGTTCCTCGGCGCGAAGTTCGGCTACCCGGACGACCGTGCCCTGTCCGACGCCCCGAGCCGGGTGGTCGGCGACGAACTGCGCGCGAACTTCGAAGCCGACATGGCCACCAGCGTCATCATCACCCTGCCCGGCTTCCAGGGCGACGAGGCGCGGATCGGCGAATACGCCGCCGCGCTGTCGAAGGTGCCCGACGTGCCCGCCGTGCTCTCCGGCGCGGGCGTCTACCTCAACGGCCTGAAGGTGGCCGCGCCGCTGCCGGACATGATCTCCGCCGACGGCGCGTTCCTGTCCGTCGGCACCCGCCTGGACCCCTACTCCGGTCCGGGCAAGGAGCAGCTGAACCAGCTGCGCGCCGTGCCCGCGCCCGGCGAGACGGCCTTCGGCGGCCCCGGCGCGCTGAACCAGGACTCGCTGGCCGCCATCGGTGAGCGCATCCCGCTGGCCGCGGTGCTCATCGCCCTCACCACGCTGGCGCTGCTGTTCCTGTTCACCGGCAGCCTGCTGCTGCCGATCAAGGCGCTGGCGCTGAACATGCTCTCGCTGGCCGCCACCTTCGGCGCGATGGTGTGGGTGTTCCAGGAGGGCCACCTGTCGGGGCTGCTCGGGTTCACCCCGACCGGCAATCTCGACCTGTCCATGCCGATCCTGATGTTCAGCATCGCCTTCGGCGCGTCCATGGACTACGAGATCTTCCTGCTCTCCCGCATCAGGGAGGAATGGCTGGCCGGACCGAAGACCGCCGAGGGCAACACCCACGCCGTCGCCATGGGCGTGGCGCGCACCGGCCGCATCTTCACCGCCGCCGCCCTGCTGATGAGCATCGTCTTCTTCGCGGTGGCCACCTCGGGGGTGACGGCCATGAAGCTGTTCGGCATCGGCTGCGCGCTGGCCGTGCTCAGCGACGCCTCGGTCATCCGCGGCCTGCTCGCTCCCGCCCTCATGCGCCTGCTCGGCACCGCCAACTGGTGGGCGCCGAAGCCGCTGGCCGCCCTGCACGCCCGCTTCGGCCTGCACGAGGCCGACGAGCAGGCGCTCGACGCGCGGCAGGCCGGGGCTGGGCGGGCAGACACGGCGCGGGCAGACACGGCGCGGGCAGACACCGCGCGGGAAGACATGGCGCAGGACAGCGCGTCGGAGACCGGCGAACGGAAGGCAGGCACCGAGCGGGATTCCGTCCTTCTCGGCAAGTAGCCACGGCGAAGACACCGCGCGGCCGGTGTCACCCGGCCGACGGGCGGTATCCGGCACGCGACGAGCTGGGAAACCCATCCCGCGGGGGGACGGGCGCTCATCCCACGAGCGGGAGGCTCATTCGGTGACCGAGGCGCGCCGGGCGGCCACCCGCCCGGCGTAGACCACGCCGACGAACTCGGTGAGATCGTCGATCAGCGCCTGCGCCGCCCAGGCGTCGTCCTCGGCCTGCGCCGAATCGCCGCCGATGCCGCCGTGATGCCGCGACCAGTCGGCGACCAGTTCGAACACCCCGCCGATGGTGGCCATCGCCACCGCGAACCGCCGCCTGCTCGTCCGCTCGCCCACCCCTGGCTCGGCGGGCCACTGGGTGTCGAGGAAGGCCGCCGCCCAGCGCCGGTGCACCCGTCGCTGCCGCCGCACCACCGAGGGCACCTGCGCGACCTCGGTGAAGGCCAGCCGCAGCAGCCGGGGGTCCTCGGCGATGGCGTGCACGAAGGCGGCGACGATGGCGGGTCCGCGCTCACCGAACGGCCGGTCGGCCTTGCGCAGCGCCGTGGTGCTCACCCGGTCCCTGATCGCGGCGGCGAACTCGTCGAGCAACGCGGCGTAGCAGCGGCCCACGCTGTCGAAGCGGGCGTCGAACTCCTGCGTCGGCAGGCCGGCCCGCGCGCAGATCTGCTCTCTGGTGGTCCGCGAGAACCCCTGCTCGGCAAGAACTTCCGTGGCGGCGGGGGGCGACACAGCCCCGGGGGGGTGGGTGGGGCGGGGCCCCAGGCCCCCCGCGGCGGCGAGGGGG
>NZ_JARWRU010000675.1 GCF_029867845.1 Nocardia farcinica
GTCCCGGCGGTCGGCCGGGACTCGGGCGGCTCCGTACCGGGCGAGGAGTTCCGCGCCGATGCGGGCGAGTTCGGCCCTGACCTCCGGCGGTTCCAGCACCTCGAGGTCGGCGCCCCAGCCCGCGAGGTTCGTCGCCAGGTACACCGGGCCGGGGGCGGCGACGCGGATTCGCGCGCGGCCGTCCTCGGTCTGTCCGTCGGTGTGGAAGTGCCTGCCGAACAGGTCGCGCAGGATCGGCACGTGACGGTGCGCCACGAGAACGGTGGCCCAGGTGGCCGAGCGGCGCTCCTCCAGCTCGCCGACGATCTGCTCCCAGGCCGCGGCCGCGTCGAAGCCGTCGGGGCGGACGGCGGGCCGGTCGGTGACCTCGGCGTCGACGATCCGGTCGAGCCGGAAGGTGCGCCTGCCGTCGCCGGTCCCGGCGATCAGATACCAGGTGTCGTCCTTGTCGACCAGCCCCCACGGGTCGACGAGCCGCTCGCTGCGGACCCCCGCCGCGTTCACGTAGGTCAGCGCGACCTTACGGCTGCGGATCACCGCGCCCTGCAACAGTTCCGCGCGCGGCGGGCGGCGGCGCTCGCGTCCGGCCTCGCCCCACCGGGCGGGGTCGAGCACGGTCGCCCGGGCGGCGGCCTCGGCATCGGCACGGAACGTCTGCGGCAGCGCGCGCACGAGCTTGCGCAGCGCCGATTTCGCCTCCTCCGAGGCGGCGGCGGCCGGACCGACGAGCAGGAACAGCGCCTGCGCCTCCCCGGCGGACAGACCGGACAGGTCGGTGCGGGCGCCGCCGAGCAGCGACCACCCGCCGCCCCGGCCGGGCTGCGGGTAGACGGGGATGCCCGCCGCCGAGAGCGCCTCTAGGTCGCGGCGGGCGGTGGCGACGGACACCTCCAGCTCGCCGGCGATCTCGGCGGCGGTGACCCGCCCTCTGGCCTGCATCAGCAGCAGGGTCGCCACCAGTCGGTCCGCGCGCATCCGCCCAGTCTCGCCGAAAAGGTGCTCAACAGATGAGCACTTTCGCGGGGACGATGGAGCTGGCGCGCCACAGCCGGTCGGAGAAGGTGGTCTGGCTGGTCATGCCGCACAAGAACAGCGAGGTTGCCGGCCCTGGCTACGCGGAGGCAGTCGAGCACGCGCTGTGCTTCGGCTGGATCGACGGGCACAGCCGCAAGCACGACGCGCACAGTTCCCGCCTGCGGTTCACCCCGCGACGGCCGGACAGCACCTGGAGCCCGCCGAATCGGGAGCGCGCGGAACGGATGATCGCGCGGGGC
>NZ_JARWRU010000676.1 GCF_029867845.1 Nocardia farcinica
CAGAGCACCCCGGCGCGGCCGAGTTCGGCGACACTGTCCTCGTCGAGGCCGAGGACGCCGCGGTAGATCTCGTCGTTGTGGCTGCCGAGCGCGGGACCGGCGTGGCGGACGGCGCCGGGGGTAACGCTGAGCTTGGGGACCACGTTCTGCATGGGCAGTTCGCCGAATTCGGGGTGGGCGATGCGGACGATGGCGTCGCGGGCGGCGAAGTGGGGGTCGGCGAACATGTCGCGCGGGGTGTAGATGCGGCCCGCGGGGACACCCGCCTCGTGCAGGCGGTCGAGCAGGTCTTCGGCGTCGAATCCGGTTGTCCAGTCGGCGATCAGGTCGTCGAGTTCGCCCATGCGGGCGCCGCGGGCGGTGTGGGTGGCATAGCGCTCGTCGGTGGCCAGTTCCGGCCTGCCCATGAGGGCGGTGAGGCGGGTGAACACGGTGTCCTGGTTGGCGGCGATGAGGACGAGATCGCCGCCCGCGGTGGGGTAGATGTTGCTGGGGGCCACGTTCGGCAGCACGGAGCCGGTGCGTTCGCGCTGGTAGCCGGTGAGCGCCCATTCGGGCAGCAGCGATTCCATCATGGCGAGCACGGCCTCGTAGATGGCCGAGTCCACGAGCTGGCCCTGACCGGTGCGGTCGCGGTGGTGCAGGGCGGCGAGGGTGCCGATGGTGGCGAAGACGGCGGCCAGGGAGTCGCCGATCGAGATGCCGGTGCGCGCGGGTGGGCGATCGGGATCGCCGGTGGTGTAGCGGATTCCACCCATCGCCTCGCCGATGGAGCCATAGCCCGCGCGCCGGGCGTAGGGGCCGGTCTGGCCGTAGCCGCTGACGCGCACCATGATCAGGCCGGGGTGGTCGGCGCGCAGGGTCTCGTAGGCCAGGCCCCAGCGTTCCACGGTGCCGGGGCGGAAGTTCTCGATCACGATGTCGGCGGTGGCGATGAGGTCACGCGCGAGTCGCTGACCGCGCGGGTCGCGCAGATTGCAGGTGACCGACTTCTTGTTGCGCGCCACCACCGGCCACCACAGGGATTTGCCGTCGGAGGACTCGCGGCCCCACTGCCGCATGGGATCTCCGCTGCCCGGCGCCTCCAGCTTGATGACCTCGGCTCCGAAGTCGCCGAGCAACTGCCCGCAGAACGGGCCCGCCAGCAACTGTCCCATCTCGACGACGCGCAGGCCGTGCAGCGGGCCGGGGGTGGTGGTCTGGTCGGCGGGCATGGGCACTCCGTCCATCGATGGCCAGCAGAATGGATACACTGTATCCCTCAGTGAAACAGCGCGGCAAGGCGTGCGCACATACCTGGAGGTCCCGTGGAGATCACCGTGTTGGAAGTGGCCCCGAGGGACGGCCTGCAGAACCAACCCGAACACGTCTCGACCGAGGACAAGATCGCCTTGATCGAGCGCTCGATCGCGGCGGGCCTGCGGCGCATCGAGGCCGTCGCCTTCGTCAATCCGAAAGCGGTGCCGCGCATGGCCGATGCCGAGGCGGTCATGGCGGGCGTGCCACGCGATCCCGGGGTGTCCTATGCGGGACTGGTGTTCAACGAGCGAGGCCTGGACCGGGCGCTCGCGGCGGGCGTCGACGAGATCAATGTCGTCGTGGTGGCCACGGACACCTTCAGCACACGCAACCAGGGCTGCACCACCGAGGAGGGCGTGCGGCGCTGGCTGGCGCTGGCGCGGCGGGCGGCCGAGGCCGGGCTGCTGCGCACCGTGACCATCGCGGCCGCCTTCGGCTGTCCGTTCGAGGGCGAGGTCGCCGAAGCGGCGGTGCTCGACCTGGTGCGGCGCGTCGCCGAAGCGCAGCCGCAGGAGATCGCCCTGGCCGACACCATCGGCGTCGGCACGCCCGACCGGGTGCGCAGGCTGGTCACCGGGACGGCCGCGCTGGCGCCGGGAGCCGTTGTGCGGTGCCACTTCCACAACACGCGGAACACCGGCTATGCCAATGCGGTCGCCGCGCTGGAAGCAGGCGCGCGGGTGCTCGACGCGAGCACCGGCGGGATCGGCGGATGCCCGTTCGCGCCCGCGGCCACCGGCAATATCGCGACCGAGGACCTGCTGTACCTGCTGCACCGCATGCACGTGCGCACCGGCATCGACCTGGCGGCGGTGGCGGCCACCGGTGTGTGGCTGGGCGAGGTGCTCGGGGCGCCGGTGCCCGCCCTGCTCGGGCGTGCCGGGGGTTTCCCGTGACCCGCGTCGACGGGTGAGCGCCCCGGCAGGACCGGGCGGTCAGCCGAGGCGTTCGCCCGAACCGCCGGCCGAGCCCGGCAGCAACTCGAACAGCGCGCCCAGATCGGGTTCGCTCGCCAGCCCGAGGACCCGATCGGCCACCTTCGTCGCGTGCTCGGCCGGGAGCACCTCGGCGGTGTTGAGCCGGAACTTGGTGGTCAACTCATCCGCCGACAGCGGGTTGCCCGGCCCGCCCCGGTTCACCTCGACCCGCTCCACCAGGGTGCGCCCGTCGCGCAGGTGCGCGGTGAGCACCGCGGGGAACTGGTGCGGAAAGATGCTGTCGCATCGCGCGTCCGGGACACACTCGACCTTCGCCGCGAGGGCGAGGCGATCGGGGTCGCGGGCGGCGGTGTCGGTGAAGTCCTCGTGGAACAGACCGAGCCCGCCGCCACCGAGCAGGGCGGCCGCCACGGTATAAGGGCCGGAGAAGGCCGCGTGATAACCGGACTCCGGGCGCTGTTTGGCGGCCAGGGGTTCGCCGATGGTGCGCAAGGCGGCGGTCGGGGCGCCCAGCACGAGCCTGTCGATCTGATCGGCGGTGACATCCCGGCCGCGCAGGCGCAGGGCGGCGTCGACACCGGCGTGGGTGAAGTGGTTGCACGGGTAGGGCTTGAAGAAGACACCGGGCAGCAGCCAGCGATCGCCGAGATCGGCGGTCACGGCGGCCGGGTCGGCGTACTCTCCGCAGAAGGCCTGGAGCAGGCCGAATCTGCCCTCGACCACGGTGGGTGGCCCGGTGAGGCCGTGTGCGGCGAGAGACGCCGCGGTGACCGCCGAGTGCGCGGCCCAGCCGCAGTGCACCCGTTTGACCGTGCCGCCGGTGCGATTGGCCTCGAGCAGACCCGACCCCATGCTGGCGGCGATGCCGATGGCGTGCGTGATGCCCTCGGCCGGCAGGCCGCGCAGCATGGCCGCCGCGGTGGCCGCGCCGACCGCCCCGCAGATGGCGGTGGCGTGCTGGCCACGTTCGAAGAACACCGAATTGCCCAGTTCCGCGCTGTATCCGGCCATGCCGAGGCGCACGGTCACCTCGACGCCGACCGCCACCGCCGCCAGCAGCGACGCCCCGGAGGCCCCGCTCGCCTCGGCGACCGCGAGTGCGGCGGGCACCACCGAGGCCGACGGATGCAGCACCGAGGGCAGGTGGGTGTCGTCGAAATCCAGCGCGTGCGCGAGCGTTCCGTTCACCAGGGCGGCGCTCGCCGCGGGGTGGCGTTCGCTCGAACCGAGAGCGGTGGCCTCGGGTCTGCCC
>NZ_JARWRU010000677.1 GCF_029867845.1 Nocardia farcinica
GGATCTGCACCGAGTCACCAACGGCGAGACCACTGGCATCGGCGAATTCGGCATGCACCGTGATGCCTCGGCCGAGGACAGGGACGGACTCGAGGTTCAGGGCCAGAACCAGGGCGCCGACAATGAGTAGCGTGCCGGTGACGCCGAGGCGCACCCGGTCCAGCGTCAGGAACGAGCGGTGCTTGGCTGCCATCACTTGCACCTGTCTGCGGGAGAAGTGAACATCGGGGTCTGGCCGTCGACGCCGGGGCCGTAGCGAATGGCCAGCCCGCAGACGAAGAAGTTGACGAAGCTGCCGTAACCGGCCACTCGGCCGATCAGCCGGTAGGTCTCCGGCAACCGGGCGAGGACCAGGTTCAGCGTGTCGGTGCGTGCGTTGAGGCCGGCGGCCAGGTGGCCGAGTCCCTCGATGTCGCTGCGCAGGTCGGCGCGGCTGTCCAGGAGCAGATCGCTCATCTCGGCGGTGAGACCGTCGACCCGGTCCAGGGCCGAGGTGATGATCGCGCTGTCGGCGTCGAGCCCTTCGAGCAACTGCGACAGCGAGACCAGCAGCTGATCGAATGCATCCCCGCGCTGTTGCACGGTATTCAGGACGACGGTGAAGTTGTCGATCACCGCACCGATTGCGGCGTCACGATCAGCGAGCGTGGTGGTGATCGTGCCGGCACGGCGGACGATGTCCGCCACCGCAGAATGCTGTCCGTTGAGGACCTGCACGAGAGAACGGGCCATGCGGTTGGTCTCTTCGGGGTCGAGCCCCTGCAGCAGCGGCCGGAATCCGTTGACGACCTGGTCGAGGTCCAGCGCGGGGGTGGTCTGCGAGACCGGGATCCGGCCGTCGGACAGCGGCCGACTGTCGCCCTCGCCCTCGGACAAGTCGAGGTATCGGTCGCCGATGAGGTTCTTGTAGCGGATGGCGGCAGTGGTCGCGGTCGTCAGCGGCCGCCGGGTCGACAGGTCGAAGGTGACCAGCGCGTGCCCGTCGTCGTGGAGTCGAACCGATTCCACCTTGCCCAGCGGTACGCCCGCCACCCGCACGTCCGAGCCGTTGGACAATCCGGAGGCGTTGGTGAACACCGCCGAGTAGCTCGTCGTCGGCCCGAACCGCATATTGCCGGCGACTGTGGCTACCCCGAGACCGGCCACGGTGGTGACCACCATGAACGCGAGCAGCTTCGCCGAGGTCGTCAACATTCTCATCGCCATCCTCCGAACAACAACTCCGCCAACGGGTTTCCGATGTAGTCCGTCGGGTCGGTGACCGGGTGGTATGCGTTGCTTCCGTCGTCGAACCGCACGTGGCCGGGGGGCTCGTCGCCGGTTTCGTAGCAGCTCGGGGCGTTGTCGAGGCCGGTCCGCGGCAGATTCACCGATGGCCGGTACGGCGGGTCACCCATCAGCAGCGTGCCCAGGATGTTCAGCCCGGGCCGGC
The DNA here is from genome assembly GCF_029867845.1 of Nocardia farcinica. GTDB lineage: Bacteria > Actinomycetota > Actinomycetes > Mycobacteriales > Mycobacteriaceae > Nocardia > Nocardia farcinica_A. The sequence continues at coordinate 1,433 of NZ_JARWRU010000677.1, forward strand.
CGCTGCCGCTGTTCGTGTTCTCCAGCAGTGCGTTGGTCGTGGCCAGATCGGCCAGGAAGCACGGGTAGATCGGGGCGAACTCGCTCAGTACGGCGGTGGGGGAGTTGAGTGCGGCCGCCGCCGCTCGCAGTGGCTCGCCGCTGGTCGCGAACAAGTCGGCGCCGCTGTTGCCGAACGCGGTGAAGCTGAGCAGGAATGCGCTGAGCTCCGTTTGCTGTTCGGTGATGGTGTCGCTGGTCGTGCTGAGCCGGTCGACGGTGGTGAGCAGATCCGGTGCGGCCGCGGCCAGCGCGTCTGCGGCGTCCCCGGCTGCCCGCATGTCCCGCTGGAGCGTGTCCAGGTGCGGATTGAACTCCCCGAGGAACGCACGCAGGTCGTCCACGAGCCGACCGACTTCCGGACCGCGGGTGCGCAGGCTCGCAGTGACCGCGTCCACCGTGGATTTCAGTTTGTCCACCTCGATGGTGCGCAGCACGGTGACCAATGCTTCGAGCAGGTCGTCGACCTCGCTGGTCACGGTGGCCTCGGGGATCACCGCGCCATCGGCGATACCCCGGGCGCTTGTGCCCTCCGGCGCGCTGAGCACGACGAATTTGCGACCGAACAGGGTGGTCGGGTCGATGGCGGCTCGGACATCGGAGGGGATGGCGGAGCTGTGCTCGGCCGAGAGGGTCATCGTGATGCGGGCCCGGCCATCGATGAACGTGAGGTCTTCGACGTGGCCCACCACGACCCCGTGCATCTTGACCTCGGAGCCCTGCTCGAGCAGCAGGCCGGATCGGTCCGCGTACAGGGTGATGCGGACCACGTCGGAGAAGCTGCCGCGGTAGATGCCGACGGAGAGCATGGTGACGGCCACTACCGTGAGCACGAAGGCAAGTCCGAGAGCGATGTTGACCCGGTCACCGAATTGGCGCAGATGTCCCATCAGCCGGCCACCTTCACCGCGCCGGAGGTACCGCCGTATACGGCGATGCCGACCAGCAGATTGATGACCATGATCGCGATGAGTGAGGTGCGGACCGCTCGCCCCACTGCGACGCCGACGCCGGCCGGTCCGCCCTGCGCGCGGTAGCCGTGGTAACAGTGCACACACATCACCACCACTGCCATGCAGAGCACTTTCACCAACGACCAGAGAACATCGCCCGGAATCAGAAAGACATCGAAGTAGTGCCCGTAGGTTCCTGACGCCTGTCCGGCCATCACCACGGTCACGAGCTGGGTGGCGGTGTAGCCGACGATCAGCGCGACGCA
>NZ_JARWRU010000678.1 GCF_029867845.1 Nocardia farcinica
CGCCTGTATCTCGGCCAGCACCGCGGCGGGCACCAGGTCGCCGAGGGCATAGGCGGCGATGTCGAGCTTGGTCGGGTCGAGCGGGACCACCTCGCAGTAGCTGCCGCCGGTGCGCTCCTTGAGCTCGTCGGCGGTGCCCTCGGCGATGACGGTGCCCTTGTCGATGACGATGATGTTGTCGCTGAGCACGTCGGCCTCCTCGAGGTACTGCGTGGTCAGCAGGACGGTGATGCCCTGGTCCTTGAGCACGGTGACCAGATCCCACACGCCCTGGCGGCTGCGCGGGTCGAGGCCGGTGGTCGGCTCGTCGAGGAAGACCACCTCGGGGCGCACCACCAGGCCGCAGGCGATGTCCACGCGCCTGCGCATGCCGCCGGAGAAGGTGCGCACCGGGCGCTTGCCCGCGCCGACCAGGTCGAACTCCTCGAGCAGGGTGTCGGCGCGCTTGCGGGCGGCGGACTTGCCCAGGCCCATCAGCCTGCCGAACAGCTCGAGGTTCTCCCGGCCGGAGAGGTTCTCGTCCAGGGCGGCGTACTGGCCGGTCATCATGATCGAACGGCGCACCCCCGCCGGGTCGGTGCGCACGTCGTGTCCGGCGACGATCGCGGTGCCCGAGTCCGGCCGCAGCAGGGTCGACAGCACCTTGACCGTGGTGGTCTTGCCCGCGCCGTTGGGTCCGAGGATGCCGAGCACCGACGCCTTGGCCGCGGTGAAGCTGATACCGCGCAGCGCGTGCACCTCGCCGAAGGACTTGTGGACGTCCTGGACGACGACGGCGGGCTCGACGCCCGCCCGCACGCCCGCGGGTGATTCGGCCTGGGGGGAACTCGGCATCAACTCTCCACTGTCTACGCCTCCGGCGAGGGTCCTCGCCGGGCGGGCTGATCGAAACACGTCGCGGTGATGATCCCTACCGCCCGGGCAGATGTTACCGGCATCCGCTTCAAACGTCGGCCGGGCGGCGGCACCGCGCGGGCCGGGGCCCGGCTCACAACATATACCTAACTATGGCGTTGATCACATTTTGTCAGTAAGGTTCGGGCCCCGGGGAATCGCCGCTGGTCGCACCCTCCGCGCCGGGCGCGCGGGCCGCGCGACCGTCCTTGTCGGGCGGGTCGCGGCGGCCATAGTGTGATTCCCAGGGGACAAGGTCACTCACTCGTCGGTGGGACAGCCGGTGTTTCGTCCCGCGAGGCCGGCTCGCTTCGGGTGAGGTGTCGGCGGGACGACAGTGCGAAGAGGTGATCGATGGCCGAGTCCGCGCAGCCACGCCTGGCAGCGTACCCGGGAGGCAGGGACCGAACGAGTGTGTTCACGTCCTACGACCCGCGCACCGGCGAGGCGGTCGGCGAGTACCCCGTGCAGCGCACGGCCGAACTCACCAGGGCCGTCCGCGCCGCCCGCAGCGCCGAGAAATGGTGGGGCGGACTGGGTTTCAGCGGCCGCAAACGCTGGTTGCTCGACTGGAAGCGGCTCATCGCGCGCCGCTGCGACGAACTGGTCGAGCTGATCTGCACCGAGACCGGGAAGCCGGAGGCCGACGCGACCGTCGAGGTCGTGCTGGCGATCGAGAACCTGGACTGGGCGGCCCGCAACGCCGCCCGCGCGCTCGGCAGGCGCACTCTGGGCCGCAACTGGCTGACCCGCAACCACAAAGCCACCGTCGGCTACCTGCCGCTCGGCGTGGTCGGAGTGCTCGGGCCGTGGAACAACCCGGTCTACACCCCGATGGGCTCGATCACCTACGCGATGGCGGCGGGCAACGCGGTGGTGTTCAAGCCGCACGAGCTGACCACCGGGGTCGGGGTGTGGCTGGCCGAGACCTGGCGCGAGCTGGTATCGGAACAGCCTGTGCTGCAAGCGGTCACCGGCACCGAGAGCACCGGCCTCGCGCTGTGCAGGCAGGCGGTGGACAAGATCGCCTACGCCGGTTCCGAGCGGGGCGCGCGGCAGGTGATCGCCTGCTGCGCGGAGAACATGACGCCGGTGGTGGTGGAACGCCACGACAAGGGCGCGATGATCGTGCACGTCGACGCCAGGCTCGACGACGCCGCCGAGGCCGCGGTGTACGGGGCCATGGCCAACGCCGGCCAGAACCCCAGCGGCATCCAGCGCGCGTACGTCGCCGACTCGGTCTACGACGACTTCCTGCACCTGGTGGCCGACCAGGCGCGGCGGCTGCGGCCCGGCGCGGACCGGCGCGCCTCCTACGGCCCGATGATCGTGGAGTCGCAGACCGAGGTGGTGCGCAGGCAGGTGCGCGACGCGCTGGCCAAGGGCGGGCGCGCGGTGGTCGGCGGGCTCGAGTCCATCCGCGAGCCCTACATCCAGCCGATCGTGCTGGCCGAGGTGCCCGAGGACAGCCTGGCCGTCACCGGCGAGGCGATCGGGCCGGTGCTGGTGGTGAACCGGGTGTCGAGCATGCAGGAGGCGGCCGAGCGGATCGACGCGGGCGGCAACGCGGTCGCCGTCGCCATGTTCACCCGCGACGTGCACAACATCGAGACCTTCGCCGAGCGCCTGCGCGTCGGGGTGGTGACCATCAACTCCGCCACCGCCTACACCGGCATCCCCGCGCTGCCCTACGGCGGCGTCGGCGAGTACGGCCAGGGCCACAGCCACGGCGACCAGGGGCTGCGCGAGTTCAGCCGCACGCTGTCGATCGCCCGCAAGCGCTACCGCGGCACGGTCAACCTGACCACCTTCGACCGCAGGCAGCGCGACCTGCGCCGGGCCAAGGGGATCTTCCGGCTCAGGCACGGGCACCGCCTGTGACGGTCAGCGGGCGAGGAGGCAGCGCAGCATCACCCCGCAGGCCGCCCGGCACAGGCACCATCCAACCCAGCCTGTGACGGTCAGCGGGCGAGGAGGCAGCGCAGCATCACCCGCGGGCTCAGCTGGGTTCTCTGGTGTTCGCGCCGAGCAGGATCGCCTCCATGAGCGCGGTGACCCGCGCGAGCTGGGCGGGCCGCGCGTCGAAGCGCATCAGTCTGCCCACGTCGATGACCTGCCCGATCGCGGCGTGCACGCGGAAGCGCGCCTCGATCGGGTCGCCGTCGAGCAGGTTGGCCCATTCCAGGATGTTCTGGCGCTGGATGGCGCGCAGCTTGTGCTGCTCGGCCTGCGGCAGGTTGGAGAACTCGGCGTAGTAGACCGGCATGATCTCCGGCATGCCGAAGGCCAGTTTGGCCTGGCGTTCGGCGATCCTGCGGGCGGCGTCGGGCCTGCTGGCGGATTCGGCGAGCGCCTCGGTGATGGCGACCGAGACCCGGTCGCCGGTGCGGTGGAAGGCGGCGGCGAGCAGGTCGGCCTTGCTGGAGAAGTACCGGTAGACGCTGGAGGCGTTGATGCCGACGGCCGCGCCGATCTCCTCGATGCTGGCCTCGTGGTAGCCCTGGCGGCCGAAGATGCGGATCGCCTCGGTGAGCAGTTGTTCGCGCTTGGAGGTGATCGGCAGGCCGCGCGGGGCGGGTTCCTGCTCGATCGGCGGCGGCGCGGGCGGCAGGTCGACGCGCAGCACCGACCAGCACATGTCGCGCAGCAGCGGCAGCAGCCTGGCGCCGGACAGCGCGGTGCGGTGGTGGGCGATGCTGGCGATCACGCTCATCACCGAGGCCGACAGGATGCGCAGGTCGGCCTGGTCGAGTCCGGGGCGCAGCCGGGCGATGGGGGCGGCGACGGTGTCGTTGAGGTCGTCGTAGATGCGCCGGATGCGGCGGCGGTCGGCGACCTCGAGATAGCGGCGCTCCCAGCGGTAGAGCCCGGCCTCGCGGCGGATGTCCACGGTGTGCTCGCTGAGCGCGCGGATCAGCGCGTCCAGGCGGGGTTCCGGGTCGAGGTTCGGGTCGTCGGCGGACTGGGCGACCTGCAGCAACTGTTGCGCGCCGTTCTCGGCGGCGGCGACGAGCAGGGCGTATTTGTTGGCGAAGTGCCGGTACAGCGCGGGCCCGGAGATGCCGACCTCGGCGGCGATCTCGTCGACGCCGACCGGGTAGTAGCCGCGTTCGCTGAACGCTCTCGCGGCCGCGCGCACGATCTGGACCTTGCGGTCCTTTGGCCTGCGTCGCACGCCCGACTCGCCGTTCACCCGATTCGTGCCGTTGCCCGTTACCACCGCTTTCTCCGTCCCCGCGGATTTCGCGGTCGCCGTTCTCCTGCCCTGGCCCGGCCGCGTGGTCGCGAGGTCCACCTCGCTGCGTTCGGCGACCATGCACCTTCTCCCGTCCCGGGCCGGCGCCGCGTGGTTGACAGCGCCGGACATGTCAACTTAAGTTAACCACAATTCGCAAAGTTAACCACTATTCGACGGCCTGCGCCCGCCGAATCCCGCATGAGGAGCGCAACCAGATGAGCAATACCGATTCCGCGACCGAGGCTCCGGCCGCGGGCCGTTTCTCGGCGGTCAAGGACGGCAAGATCCTGCGCATCACGATCACCAACCCGAAGCGCAAGAACGCCCTCAGCTACGACACGCTGGTCGCCCTCGGTGACACCTTCCTCGGTGTCGCGCAGGACAAGTCGGTGCGAGCGGTCGTCATCAGCGGTGAGGCGGGCGACTTCAGCACCGGCGCCGATCTGTCCTCCTCGGCGGAGGAGGCCGCCCGCGGCATCACCCCCGACCAGATCATGGACGCGGCCAACCGCCTGGTGCGCGCCGTCGTGGAC
>NZ_JARWRU010000679.1 GCF_029867845.1 Nocardia farcinica
CGCGGGAACGGCGGTGCGCGACGGCAAGTTCGAATTCCGGGTGACCGCGGTGGACCCGCCGGTGCGTACGGTCGGCGACAACCAGTTCCTGCGGACCACGGCACAGGGCGAGTACATCCTGGTGCACGTCTCGGTCACCAATGTGGGCGATCGGCCGCAGACCTACTTCGGCAGCAATCAGAAGCTCTTCGATGCCGACGGCAGGCAGTTCGAGAACGACACCAGGGCCGAGATCAACCTGCACGACCACATGGCCACCACCATCAATCCCGGCAACACCATCGACGTGGTGCTCGCCTTCGACGTCCCGGTCGGCACGGTGCCCGCGAAGCTCCAGCTGCACGATTCGATGTTCTCCGGCGGGGCGAAGGTCGCGCTGCGCTGACCGTTCGGCACGACCAGCCGACCGGAACGGACCGGTCGGTTGTCGACCGCTCGACCTACAGACACCGATCGGTCCGCGATGCGATGCTGGCGATCCCGAAAGCCGTTCGGTTTGCTCATCGTTCGCGACGTGCCAGGAGGCGGACCCTTGTCAGTTCTCACCATCCCCCTCAACGAGGCCAATCCCGATCCCCGCGTGGCGTGCGTCGTGCTCGCCGACGTGTCGGGATCGATGGCAGGCGCACCGATCGCCGCGCTGCAGGAGGGCTTCGCAGCGTTCGTCGAGTACGTGACCGAGGACGACCTGACCCGCAAGCGGGCCGAGGTCGCGGTGATCACCTTCGGCACCCAGGCCCAGGTGGCGGTGCCGTTGCAGGAGGCGCGCACGCTGGAGCCGGTCCCGTTCTCCGCCAGCGGCAGCACGAACATGGCCGACGCCATCGACATGGCGATCGACATGATCGACCAGCGCAAGCGCGAGTACAAGGACAGCGGCATCCAGTACTACCGGCCGTGGTTGCTGCTGCTCACCGACGGCGCCCCGAACCTGCAGGGCTTCGACGCCGCGGTGGCGCGACTGAACGCGATGGAGGCTGCCAAGGGCGTCACCGTCTTCGCCGTCGGCGTGGGCGACAACGTCGACTACCGGCAGCTGGAGCGGGTGAGCACCGGCCGCCCGCCCGTCCCGCTGGCCGGGCTCCGGTTCAACGAGTTCTTCGAGTGGCTGTCGGCCTCGCTGGGCAACATGGCCTCCTCGGGCAATCACGGCACCTCCGACGAGCACGTGGCGCAGAACTCCGAGCATCAGGTCCCGCTGGCGCCGGTGGGCTGGACGACCGCCTGATGGTCCAGCTGCCCCGTTTCGTGCGGCCGCGGCAGAACGCGCCCTCGGCGGGCGCGGACGTCGATGGCCCACCGGTCCCGGCGGAACACGCGGCGTCCCCCGCGCCCCACCGGGATCTCGGCGCGCCGGCCCACCCGGCCGCCGGGGAACCGGCCGCCACCGGCCACCGCGCATCGGACACCACCGAGCCCGCATCGAGGTCCGCCGAGCACCACGCCACCGCCCACGGCACAGCCGGGCACCCCGCCGCCGGGCACGACACGACTGCCGGACCGGACACCGGAACCGTTGCCCCGCTGCGCCGTTGGGCCGTGAGCGGCGCCTCGGTCGCCGGGGAGGCGCACATCCGCAAGGGCCTCGGCTGCGACGACGCCTTCGCCTACGCGACCATCGGTGACCTGGTGGTGGCCGCGGTCGCCGACGGCGCGGGCAGCGTCACCCAGACCTCGGCGTGGGGGTCCTACACCGTCTGCGACCGGGTGGTGACCACGGTGTGCAGCCCGGTCTTCCTCGACTGGTTCGGCGACGTCGCGCGCGGCGAGGAGCCCGCGGAGCGTCCGATGCGGTGGCTGTTCGAGCAGGCGCTGACGGCGCTGCGGGCGCGGGCGCGCTACACCGGACAGCCGCTGGGCGAGCTGGCGACCACCCTGGCGGTGGCGATCGCGACACCCGGGCTGGCGGTCTTCGCGCAGATCGGGGACGGGGTGATCGCGCTGCGCGATCACGGTGGGGTCCGCACGGTCCTCGCCGAGGAGAAGGGCGAGTACGCGAATCTCACCTGGTTCGTGCAGTCGCGCGACGCCTTCACCGCCTCCTTCCGCGTGCACACCGCCACCGATGTGGACGCGTTCGCGCTGAGCACCGACGGCATGGCCTACAAGATCACCGATGTGGCGACCGGCGCGGCCTTCGTGCCCTTCTTCGAGGGCGCGTGGGCGGCGACGGCGGCGAACGAGCTCAGCGAGACGGCGTTCGCGTCCTGGCTGCGCGCCATCCCCGACGACCAGACCGGTGACGACAAGACCGTCGTGCTCGCGGTGCTCGGCGAATCCCCCGACGGCCCGGCGGGCATCGAACTGGAGCACCGGGTGCAGTCGCGCCGGCCACCCGGCCATGTCGCTGCCCCGGTGGCCGACGCCGAGGGCTGACCATGCAGAACCTCGTCGGACAACGGTTCCGGCTCGACGACGGACGGACCGTCCGGCTGGGCGCGCAGTTGGCACGCGCGGGCGAGGGCACGGTCACCGAGGTCGCGGGTCATCCCGAATGGGTGGCCAAGATCTACCACGCGCACCTGCCGAAACAGGGTCTGGACGCCCGCGCGGGAAAGGTGCGCGCCATGGCGGCCGCGAAACCGGCGGGCGCCAGGCAGCCCGACGGATTCGTGGTGCTCGCCTGGCCGGAACACGCCCTGCTCGGACCGGACAACCGGGTGCGCGGGTTCGTCATGCGCCGGATCGACACCTCGAAGACCGTCGAGGTGCACAGCCTGTCGAACCCGTCGGACCGGGCCGACCCCAATCCGAAAGGCCCGCAGTGGCCGCGGGCGATCACCTGGCTGCACCTGGTGAACATCGCCCGCAATCTGTGCCGGGCCGTGGACAGCGCGCACAAGGCGGGCGCGGTGATCGGCGACTTCAACGAGCGCAACATCCTGGTCACCAACACCACCCTGGTGACCCTGGTCGACTGCGACTCCTTCCAGTTCCGCTCCGGCACGACGGTCTATCCGTGCGGGGTGGCGCGACCGGAGTTCCTGGCGCCCGAGCTGGCGAAGGCCGATCTGGCCGGCCACATCAGGGACAAGTCCTCCGACCTGTTCGTGCTCGCCATCCACATCTACCTGCTGCTGATGGCGGGCAATCACCCGTTCTCACGCGGCAACTGGACCGGGCCGGGGGAGCAGCCGGAGGCGCTCGAGCTGGCCGCGGGCGGGCACTGGGCCGGTGGCGTGAACTCGAAACTGAAGCAGCACAAGGCCGCACCGCCGGTGAGCATGCTCTCCCCCGCCGTCAGGGAGTTGTTCGAGCGGGCGCTCGGCGTGGGCGCCACGCGGCCCTCGCGGCGGCCCTCGGCGGCCGAGTGGCAGCGCGCGCTGGCCGCCATGACGCTGGTGACCTGTGCGCGCGACAGCTCCCACGTGTACGCCGACCACAATCGCTCCTGTCCGTGGTGCGCGCTGGCCACCCGGCAGAAGGGCACTGTCACCGGCGCCGTGACGCGACCGAGGGCGACGACGACCCGGACCGGCACACGGGGCACCCGCGCCGCGACGGCCACCGCCGCGACAGCGACCCGACCGGCTGCCAAGACCACGGCCCGAACCACAGGGGCCCGAACCACAGCGGCCACCACCGCGGCGCGCACCCGGACCACCACCGCGCGCACGACCGGCCCCACGACCTCCCTGCTCGGCCAGGTGCTCGCCGCGAGAACCGAACTCGACGGGCGCATCCTCTCCTACGCCTTCTGGACATCGGTGACGGTGCTGGTGCCGTGGCTGATCGGGCGTTTCCTGCTGCGCGGCCGGTTCCTTCCGGTCTCCGAGCAGGTCTACGACGGCGACATCCGCCCCTGGTGGCCCTACTTCTGGGCCGAACTGCTCGGCGGATGCGCGCTGATCTGGTTGCTCGCCGCGGTCGCGTTGGTGCTGCGGCCGTGGGGCGGACGCGCGTCGGCCGTCGTGGCCGGCGCGGCGCTGTTCGCCGGTGCGGTGTGGGCCGGACCGTCCGCGCGGACGGCGTTCGCGGCGGCCGAGGCGGAATCGGTGGCCGCACAGGACGCCGACCGGTATCCGCTGGAGCGCTACCACCCGGTCTGCGGTTCGATCAGCGCGGGCGAGCGCGCGGCGAAGGGCGCGCCGGTGCACTCGCGGTGGCAGTTGTTCGTGTACACCTCCGAGCCGGGCAGCGGACAGATCTGCGATCGGGTCGCGCTCTACCACGGGTGGCGGGAGGTCGACGTCCGTTCGCTCCCGGCGGACCTCGACCTCGGCGATGTCGCGGGCAATATGGCGGTCCGGTTCCAGGAGTCCGGCGAGTCGCACGCGGAGAGCGTGAACTTCTGGGGTTACGACCCCGCCGGGGTCTGGCTGGAGGCGCACGCCACCGACGGGCGCACGGTGACGACGAATCTCGGCGCGGAGGCCCGCCTGCGGCTGCGCTAGCGCGTGCCCGGCGGCGGAGCGCACATGCCGCGGGGGGGGGGGGGGGGGCCCCCCCCCCCCCCCCCCCCCCCCCCCACCCCCCCCCC
>NZ_JARWRU010000680.1 GCF_029867845.1 Nocardia farcinica
CCCCCTGCACACGACGCGTTTCGTGTTTCACATCACGCGCCCCCCCTTGCGGGCCCCCCTCCCGACGCCGATCTCGGCGCTCGGGTAGACCGACACCAGGCGCTCCAGCGGAAAGCGGCCCGCCCGGTGCAGGTCGAGCAGGTGCGGAATGAACGCCGACGGCACCGAATCACCCTCGAGGCAGCCCCGGATGCTCTTGCCGTTCATCACCAGATCGCGCAGATCCACCGGTGGGGCGCCCGCACCGAGTCCGAGCGCGACGAGCGTGCCACCCACCGCGAGCGCGCGCACCGCGTCGGCGACGACGGCCGGAATTCCTGTGGTGTCCACCGCGTGGGCGACACCCTCGCCCGTGCACGCGCGGATGCGCTCGACGACGTCACCCTCGGCGGGATCGAGCACCTCGGCCGCCCCCAGTTCGAGCGCGAGATCTCGACGTTGCGGCGAGGTCTCCACGACGATCGTGCGCACCCCGCCGACGGTGTTCGCCGCCAGCAGAGCCGCCATGCCCACGGCCCCGGCTCCGAACAGCGCCAGCCACGAATCCGGTCGCGGACGAAGCACATTCAGCACGGCCCCGGCGCCGGTCTGGAATCCGCAGCCCAGCGGCGCGGCCAGCGCCAGATCCACCGAGGGATCGACCACCACGGTGTTGTCGGCGGTGGCCAGCGCGTAGCCGGCGAGGCTGGACTGGCCGAAGAAGCCGTCGAGCACAGGGGCGCCGTCGACGCTCACGCGCGGCGTCTTGTCGGCGCGACGCCCGAAAGTGTTGAGCGCGTTGGCTTTCAGGCAGTAGGCGGGGCGGCCCTCGGCACAGTTGCGGCACGTGCCGCAGTGACGGAAGGTCAGCAGCACGTGGTCACCCGGTCGCACAGTGGTGACCGCCGCGCCGACCTCCGCGACGACGCCCGCGCCCTCGTGGCCGAGCAGCACCGGTCGCTCGGCCGAGCCCGCCGCACGGGTCACCAGGTCGGTGTGGCAGATGCCGGAGGCGACCACGCGCACCAGGATCTCGTCGGCCCTCGGCCCGTCGATGCGCACCTGCTCCAGACTGAACGGGGCTCCGGGGTCGCGGGACAGCGCGGCGGTGGTGACGACGCCCATCAGGCCTGCTCCGGCTCGGTGTCGCGCTCGAGCAGGAAGTAGAAGTGCTCGCCGCGGCTGAGCACCAGCTCGCGCCTGCCGTTCATGATGCCCATCAGGGTGTTCTCGTCGAGCCACTTGAAGTGGTCGAAGACCGCGCGGCCGTCGTAGACCATGGTCGCGGTCACCTCGCCGCGGAACTCGATGTTCCACAGCGTGGCCTCGCCCTGACCGAGCTCGATGTCGGAGAACAGCCTGCCCTCCTCGTCGCGGCAGATCAGCGGCTTGGCGTCGTCGAGGGCGAGGAAGTGCTTGCCGTGCCAGCGGCTGGCGGCCAGCGCCTTGCACAGCGGGTGGCCGGTCTGGAAGGCCGCCCCGCGCCAGCGGCCGAGGATGTCCTCGGCCCGCGCGGTGGGCAGCTCGGCCCAGATCCGGTCCAGGTCGCGGGGCGAGACGCCCTCGCTCACCTCGCGCAGCACTCGCCAGTCCATCTGCTCGGTCGTCACAGTCCAGCCTCCGCACCATCTCTGCCCGCCCGCCCCGAAACGGTCTGGCGGGGTCGAGCCGACGATATATCCGAACCAAATGGTTCGGCAAGCTAGGATCGGCGCCATGCGCGCAGCAGGAGAGGCGACCCGGGAGCGGATTCTCGCCGCCGCCAAGGCGGAGTTCGCCGCGTACGGTGTGGCAGGCGCCAGGATCAACCGCATCGCCACCGCCGCACGGGCCAGCAAGGACCGCCTCTACGCCTACTTCCCCGGCAAGGACGAGTTGTACGCGGCGGTCGTCGAACGCTGGGCCGCGCAGACCACGGCCGAGACCGCGCTGTCGGCCGACGACCTGCCCGGTTACGCGGGACGGCTGTTCGACCACTTCGTCGACAATCCCGACAACGCTCGCCTGCAGGCCTGGGCCGATCTGGAGCCGACCACCCACGAGGCCGTGACACAGGTGCTGCGCGCGGCCGTCGCGCCGAAAATCGCCGAGGTCAGGCGTGGTCAGGCCGCGGGGACGGTGACCGGGGAGTTCCATCCGGTGATCCTGGTGCGCCTGCTCACCGACCTGGCGCGCACCTCGGCCGCCCAGGCGGCGCTGGCCGCCGACATCGCGGGCAGGGATGCCCAGCGCCGAGCCGTCGTGCTGGCGGCCCGCAGGCTCACCGAACCGCGTCAGCGGCCGGGCGCGTCGCCGTAGACGACCAGCCAGATGGCCCGGCCGAGCGCGCGGGCCAGCGCCTCGTCGTCGGGGCCGGAGTCGGAGGCGAAGGCGGTGGCGATGGACCGTTCCACCATGGCGGTCAACACCACCGCCGTCGCGGCCGGATCGACGTCGGGGGCGACGCGACCCTCGGCCCGCTCGGTTTCCAGCCGCCCGCGCACGATCTCGACGAACGCGGCGACCCGGCTGCGCCAGTAGCCGCCCACGTCGCGGTCGTAGGAAGCGACCTCGGCCAGGGCGAGCAGCAGGAAGCGGTGCTCGCGGAAGCCGGCGATCATGGCGGAGATCGCCGCGACCACGCCTTCCCGCTCATCGGCGTGCTCGGCCTGCCACCAGTACTCGGCCGCGCGGAACAGATCGGCGGTGGCCAGTTCGGCCATGCGGACCAGCAGTCTGCTCTTGTCCGGGAAATAGCGGTAGAAGGTCGAGCGCGCCGAGCCGGAGGCGGCGGCGATGCGCTGCACGGCGATCTCGGTGTAGGGCGTGCCGTCGGCGAGCAACTCCTCGACCGCGGCCAGCACGCGCCGCTCGAACTCCGCGCGCCGGTCGTCGTCCGCCTTGCGCGCCGATCTGGGCACCCGGGTCAGTGACGGCATCCGGCGCCCGCCGTGTGCCCCGCGCGCCGGCGCGGATGTGCTCGGCTGGATGACTGCATGCCGACCATTCTGCCCGCTCCCGCACGGTCGTTGACAATCGAGCGCACCGACCTCACCATAATCGGACAGTGTGTCCGAGACTAGGTGACCGAGGCGGTTCCGATGGACGGCTCACCCTCCGCGCGGAGCGAGAAGACCGAGGTCGTCGTGGTGGGCGCGCGGTGCGCGGGCTCGGCGGCGGCGGTGGCGCTCGCCCGCGCGGGCCGGTCGGTGGTGGTGCTGGATTCGGCCACCTTTCCCTCCGACACCCTGTCGACCCATCTGCTCTGGCCGTCGACGGTGGCCGAATTGCGGCGGGCGGGGGCGCTGGCGCGGGTGCGCGCGCTCGGCGCTCCCGAACTGCGTTCCGCCTTCGCGGCCGGCTCCGGTTTCGGCATCCATTCCGACTTCCGTCCCGCGGACGGCGCCGACTACGCGCTGTGTGTTCGGCGCACCGGACTCGACGCCGCCCTGGTGGCGACCGCGCGGGCGGCGGGGGCGCAGGTGCGGGAGCGGTCAAGGGTGGAGGCGCTGCTGTGGGAGGGCGGGCGCGTGGTCGGCGTCCGCTACACCGACGACACCGGCGCCCACGACCTGCGGTCCGCGCTGGTGGTCGGCGCGGACGGCAGGCGAAGCACCGTCGCCCGGCTGACCGGCGCGCAGACCCCCTGGCTGGCCGCACCGAGCGGCCGCGACTGCTTGTTCGCCTACTGGCGCGACCGCGACGACTCGTGGCGGCACATCGCGGCGCAGTGGCGTGACGGCGCTGATCTCGGCACCGCCTTCCCGTGCGACGACGGCCTGGTGCTCAGCCTGGTGCAGCCGCCGGCCACCGGGGAGAGGACGCGGCCGGGGGTGGCCGAACGCCGCTACACCGAAGCGCTGCAACGTCTTCCGGGCTTGACGGAGCGGCTGGCCGGATGCGAGCGGGTGGGGCGGGTGCGCGCGGCCACCGGCATCGAGTCGTACTTCCGGCGTTCGGCCGGTCCGGGATGGGCGCTCGCCGGGGACGCCGGACATTTCAAGGACCCGGTCACCGCACAGGGCATCCGCGACGCGCTGCACTACGGCCGGTTGCTCGGCGAGACGGCGGCCCCGGCGCTCCACGATCGCGCCGCACTCGACGACGCCCTGCGCGAGTGGGAGCGCAGGCGGGTCGCCGAGTGCCTGGAGATCTTCCAGTGGACCAACCGGCTGGCGCGCGGCGCCGCCATGAGCTCGCTCGAGATCGAGCTGTACCGCAAGGCGGCCGCCGACCGCGAGCTGGCCGCGCGGGTCACCGAGATCTTCTCGCGCACCACCCGGCCGTCGGACATCCTCGGGCCCGCGCGCAGCGTGGAACTGGCCGTTCGCGCGCTGCGCCACGCCTTTCCCTCGGTCGGTCCGGTGTGCGCCGATCTGGTCCGCGAGGCCCGCGACCTGGTCGCCGACCGGCGGCAGCTCCGCGAGGTCGCCGCCGCCGGGCGCCTGCCCCGGTCTGCTCCCCACCCGGTGCTTCCCCCTCCGACCACCGTCTGTTCAGGAGTGCGACATGGATGACAAGCGACCCGTCGCGGGCCCGACCCGCCGCGACGTCCTGCGCGGCGCTCTGGCCGCGGGCATCGGCCTGGCCGCCACCGCGCCCGCCGCCCACACCGCGCCCGACCGGCGCACCCCGTGGC
>NZ_JARWRU010000681.1 GCF_029867845.1 Nocardia farcinica
GGCCAGCGCGCGGTGGTCGTCGTCCTGGAGGACGGCGAGGTGATGAGCGACCACGCAGCGTTGCAACGGCGCCGCGACGGGATCGAGCTCGTCCCACAGCGCCCCGAGCGCCTTGCGCGCCGCCGCCGGGTCATCGCTGCCGAGCCGCACCGCGGCGAAGATGTCCGCCATCCGATCGTCCGCCATGCGCACGAGTATCGCACATATGTTCGAAGGTTTCGAGGCGGATTCCAGGGGCGTTCCCGACCCGTTTCCACCACCACGGCAAAGCCCCGGCAACGGCACGCGAGGTCCGTCCCACCGCCTCGAATCCGGCCACGACCAGGGCGGTCGCGGGAGAATCGGGAGAACGAACCTCTTGGCGAAGAACTTACTTTGGAGTAAGTTCGACGTCGGCGGGCAGCCGCGCCCGGCGTCCCGACCGTTCACCGCCTCACCCGTTCGACGAGGAGCGACCATGGCATCGGCCGAGCAGCACCCCCCAGCGGAGACACACCGGCGACAACTCGCGGGCAGGCATGTGCTCATCACCGGCGCCTCCTCCGGCATCGGCCGCGCCGCCGCGGTGCAGGCCGCCGCGCACGGCGCCACCGTGTTCCTGCTGGCCCGCCGGGGCGAGGAGCTCACCGCCGTGGTCGAGCAGATCCGCGCGGCAGGCGGCGCGGCCCACGGCTACCAGTGCGATGTCACCGACGCCGAATCCGTCGAGCACACCATGAAGACCCTGCTCGACGAGCACGGTCGGGTGGACATGCTGGTCAACAACGCGGGCCGCAGCATCCGCCGCGCCATCCACCGCTCCACCGACCGGCTGCACGACTACGAACGCACCATGGCGGTCAACTACTTCGGCGCGCTGCGGGTGACCTTCGCGGTGCTGCCCGGCATGCGCGAGCGCGGATTCGGCCACATCGTGCAGATCAGCAGCGCGGGCGTGCAGGCCAGCACGCCCCGGTTCTCGGCCTACCTGGCCAGTAAGGCCGCGCTGGACAAGTTCACCGAGGTGGCGGCGGTGGAGACGATGGCCGACGGGGTCACCTTCACCACCATCCACATGCCGCTCGTGCGCACCCCGATGATCGCCCCCACCGGGCGGCAGGGGCCCGCCCGCTCGCCGGAATGGGCGGGCGCGCTCGTGGTGCGCGCGCTGATCGAGCGCCCGCGCCGCATCGACGTGCCGCTGGGCACCGTCGCCGAACTCGGCGCGCTCTTCGCGCCGAGGGTGCGCGATTTCGTGCTGCACCGCTACTACCGGATGCTGCCGGACTCCCCCGCCGCCAAGGGCGCCGCCGACGCCGCGCCACCGGCGCCGCCGGACCCTGCCCCCGCCGAGCGGCCCGTCCGGCCGTACCGGCGATCCGGCGCCAGGCGCGTCACCGGGACCGCGCTGCGCCGGGCGGCGAGCCTGGTGCCCGGCGTCTACTGGTGACACGGTTCGGCCCGGCGAGCGGCCCGCGCCCCGCTACGGTGGGGTGTCCGGTGTACCCGTCCTCGGGAGGCGTCTTGCGGTTCGTCGTTCGCGTGCTGGCAGTTGCGCTCGTCGCGCTGGGTGGTTTCGCGCTGTCGGCTCCGGTCGCGTCCGCCGTTCCAGGGCCGAGTATCGGCGGGGTGGCGATCGACGAGGAGACCTCCCGCCGCGTCGACGAACTGCTCGCCGTCCGCGCGGCCGCCGCACACCTGCCGAAAGGCGAACTGCTGGAGGCCCTCTCGCGTCCGCTGCGCGGCACCCCGTACGGGGCGGACATGCTGATCGGCTCGGCCACCGAGCCCGAGCGGCTGGTGATCGACCTGCGCCGGGTCGACTGCTTCACCTACCTCGACTACGTGGCGGCGCTGAGCCGGGCGAGCGACCGCGAGAGCTTCGCCCGCGCGCTCGTGGAGACCCGCTACGCGGGCGGGCAGGTCGACTTCGCGCACCGCAAGCACTTCTTCACCGACTGGGCGCACGTCGACCGGATCGCCGCCACCGACATCACCGGCGCACTGAGCCCGCACGCGGTGACGGTCCCGGTGCGCCTGAACGCCAAGGCCGACGGCGGCCGCTGGTTGCCCGGACTGCCCGTGGTCGACCGCGCGCTCACCTACATCCCGTCCGAGCGGGTCGGCCCCGAGGTGCTGGCGGGGCTGCGCACCGGCGACTACCTCGGCGCCTACGCCGACACCCCCGGCCTGGACGTCACCCACGTCGGCATCGTGGTGCGCACGGCCGACGGCGGGCTGTACTTCCGCAACGCCTCCTCGCTGCCGGGCAACGACGCGGTGGTGGACAGCCCGCTGGCCGACTACGTGGCCACCGTCCCCGGCATCGTCGTGCTGCGCTCACTCTGACCGGCGCACTCCGACCGGCGAGCACTCCGACCGGCGCCCCACGCGGGCAGGCCCGGTCCAGCCGAGCCAGGCGGGCCGACCGGGCCCCGGGCGGATCAGCCGAGCACCCACCGGGGATCGGGCAGGTAGTACTCGGCCTGCTTGCGCACCGAACCCCACACCGCGAACCCCATCACCGGGGTGTTGGCCGGGATGTGCACCCGGCGCTGCCCGAGATCGACGAGAACCGGCACGATGACCGACCCGTAGCTCATCGGCCTGTTGCGCAGGCCCTGGATCGCGGCCGGATGCACCCGGTGCGAGACCAGCGCCGCCACCCCGAAGACCCCGCCCTTGACCACGAACGCGCTGCGCCTGCGCAACGACCGGGCGAACTCGTCCACCCGGTGCGGGAAGTCGGCCGCGGCCTGCGGGGTCACCTCGGCCACATCGGCCACACAGACCGCCAGCTCGATCGGGTTCAGCGCGGTCGCCACCGCCTGGCCGACGCCGGTCAGGCCGAGGACCGGCCCGATCCACTGCCTGCCGATGTGCAAGCGGCCAAGGGCGTGCTGGTGGGTGACCGCGGCCAGGTACCGCTGGGTCTCGTCCTGGACGGGATCGCCCGTCGCACCCGCCCGCGGGTGGGCCCCGGCCGGATGACCTCCTGGTGAAAACGGCTGGTGCGCTTGCGGTCCCCACGGCGTCGACATCTCGTCCCCTCCTGTACGCGACTCGTTGCCGCGACGGTACCCGTCCGCGCGCACCGGCACGCCGCGCAGTGCCGGACACGCCACTCGGTGCGGTCCGGCGGTTCGGTGCCGGACCGGCGGCTCAGCGACGGACGGCGATCTCAGCGACGGTGTCGGCGACCAGCGCGGTGACCGGCTTGGGCCCGGCATCACAGCCGGCCTGGCGCGGGGCGTGGGCGACGGCGCGCACGACGACCCGCCACCGGCGGCCGTCCCGATGGGTGACGACGGCGGTCCCGGCGTGGGTGGCGGGCTCGCTGCCGTCCCTCTCGTCGGGCGCGGTCGCCACGATCAGATCGTCCAGGCCCGCCCCGATCCGTTCCCGCACCGCCAGTTCGGCGACCTGCTCGACGGGGCTGTGGCCGCTGCGGCCGCGCAGTCCTGCCGTGGACACCTCGCCGCGATCGACGGCCGCCACCGCGGCGGCGGCGGACTCGGCGTCCACCCGGCCGTAGGTCAGGCCGCTGGGCAGCAGCACCATGGCGGGGGCGAAGCGGTGGCCGCCGGTGTGCGAGCACTCCCAGACGCGGCCGGGGTGGACAGCGGCCAGGCTCGCGGCGACAGGACGGCCGAGGCGCGCGCAGCAGCGGTCGCGCTTGCCGTGCGCGCACACCAGCACCGGCGCCTCGGTGACCGGCTCGCCGAGGCCGGGCGCTTGGCCGTGCACGACCGACAGGTCGAGGTCGAGCAGTTGGTCGAGGTCGTCGATGAACAGCCGTTCGCACCACGCGCCGGTCGGGTGCGAGGCGGCGAGCAGCACGGTGCGGGTGCCGGTGAACTCGTGACGGCCGGGGCGGCGGATCAGGGTGGGACGGACCTTCGCCGCGGCGGTGCGGGCGGCGAGTTCGGCGGTCAGGCGCGGGCCGAGCACCTCGTCGCCGAGCACGTCGCGGCCCCACGCGCCGGGATGTTCCACACACAGCCAGCCACCGACCCTGGTCGCGGTGCCGGGCAGCGGCACCTGCGCCGAGGCCGTCGAGCAGGGTAGGCCGGCGAACTCGTTCATCGGCGGCCCGCCCGGGCGGAGACATCCGGGAAGGGGACGCCGAGGAACGGCAGCACGGCGGCGGCGAACTCCCGGTGCCGGTCGCGGTGGATGCTGTGCCCGCAGGTGAAATCGGTGACCGTGCAGTCGGGCAGTGCGGCGACCAGCATCGCCAGCCGTCCCTGGTCGACCATGCCGCCCGGACCACCGCGCAGCACCAGGGTGGGCGCGGTGATGCCGGACAGTCGTTCCCACCACAGCGGGTGCGGCTTGTGGAACTGCTCGAGCGCGCTCGCGGTCATGGACCGGTCGAAGGCCCACAGCGCGCGGGGATGGCGGACCAGGCTCGTCGTCGCGTGCCACAGCTCGGCGGGCGTGGGCAGGCGGCGGATCGGGGTGAGTTGTTCGTCGCCGGAGCGCAGCGGCAGCGGGCACTCCTCCAGCACCAGCCTGCCGACCAGCTCGGGGCGTTGCTGGGCGACGCAGGAGACCGCGTAACCGCCGAGCGAGTGACCGACCAGGTCGACCCGGTCGAGGGCGAGGTGGTCGCACAGCGCCACCAGATCGGCGCCGAACTCGTCGAAGCCGTAGCTCGCCGCGCGGGCACTGCGGCCGTGTCCGCGCAGGTCGGGGATGATCACCCGGCGTCCGGCGGCGAGCAGTTCGCGGGCGAAGCGGTTCCAGGTGTGGCCGTCACCGCCCATGCCGTGCACGAGAAGGACCGGGGCGGCGGTTTCGTCCGTCCGTGTGCTGTCCGATCGTGTCCTGTCCGATCGTGTCCTGTCCGATCGTGTGCTGCCCGACCGGGACCCCGAGTCGCGATAGGCGATGCGTACACCGCCGACGGTCGTCAGATGGGCAGACGTCGAGTGCACGAATGGAGTTTACGGGGCTAGCCGTACACGCCTTCGGCCCGCCACACGCCCTCCCGGCAGATCAGCAGCAGCACCCGCTCGTCCTCGCCGGGCGCGCTGATACCCACCTGGGCGCGGGCCACCGGACCGGTGTCCGGCCGGTCCCGCTCGCCCCACCAGTGGTCGTCCACCGCCCCCCGCCCCGCCCCGCCGGGCAGCCGCAAGCCCCGCGTGCCCCACCCCACCCGGGCCGGGTCGGCGGAGAACAGCCCGCGTTCGGTGACCTCGACGGGTGACCCCGCGGCGTCGAGCAACCGCACCTCGGGCCGGTCGGCCAGCAACACCGAGGGCGCGGGCTCGGGCAACCTGCCCGGCCACGGCTGCGCGGGATCGGTCTCGGGCACCTGTTCGTCACCCAGCGCCACCAGGGTGACGCGCTCGCCCGGCCCGCGCCCGCCGCTGAGCACCCCGATCCGCACCGCCTCGCCGCCGAGCAGACCCTGCACCCTGACCAGGGCGCGGCGGGCCCGCTCGTCGTCCTCGCCCGTGCCGCCCCACAGGCCGAGTTGCAGCGCACCGGCCCGCACCACCTCCACCGGGACCAGGCGGAGCACCGTGACCGGAGCGGGCCTGCGGTCGGCGCGGGTCTGCCAGCCGTCGAGCTGCCAGCGCACCCGATCGGCGGTGTCGGCGGGGGTCAGCGGCCGGGCGCACCGCCAGATCCGGGAGAGCTGTTCGCCCGCCTCGGTCTCGGCGACCACCTCGAGCCGGGTGCAGGCCAGCGCGGCGGCGGCCAGCCCGGCGTGCAACTCGGTGGCCAGCAGCCTGCCCGCGAAGGCGGCGGCGTCGACCCGGTCCAGCGGCGGATCGCAGCGATGCGCCACCGCCAGCTCGGGCGGCGG
>NZ_JARWRU010000682.1 GCF_029867845.1 Nocardia farcinica
AGATCCTGCACCGTCCCGAGCACCCGCCCGGTCACGTCCACGACCTGCCGATTCTGCTCCATCTGCTGCGCAAACTCCGGCGCCACCGACGTGTCCTCCTCCACCCCCAGGACACGCGCGAGATGGTCAATCCCCTGCTGAACACTGTCGCCGTCAACGGCTCAGGGCCCGGACCGGTACCGGACGCCACCTGCTGCAACGACACCACCAGCGACTCGAACAAACGGGTCTGCTCCGGCGACAGGACTCGTTCGGGGGCGATCACATTCTTCGGCATGACACCGCTGGAAGCCATGGCGTGCGGGGTGCCCGTGGTCGCCAGTGCGGTGGGCGGACTGATCGACACCGTCGTGGACGGCGTGACCGGCCGACTGGTCACCCCGCGCGATCCCGCGAAACTGGCCGACGCGGTCCGGGAACTGCTCGACGACCCCGCGACCGCGCGCCGGTACGGACGCGCCGGGCACGCGCGGGTGGAATCCCGCTACTCCTGGGAGCGGATCGCAACCGAGGCGCAACGCGAATACCACCGGGTGTGCGCCGGCGCCGCGGGCGAGGCCAGGAGGCAGGCGCAGTGATCGCCGCCAGGAGCTTCCGGCGGGCGCTGGTCACCGGCGGCTGCGGGTTCGTCGGCGCGCACCTGTGCTCGGCCCTGCTCGACCGGGGCACGAGTGTGATCGCGCTGGACAACTTCGCGACCTCCTCGCCCGGCAAGGTCGCCACCCTGCTCGGCAGACCGGGCTTCCGGCTGATCCGCCACGACGTCACCGAACCGCTGCCCGTCCTGGACGAGGCCGTCGATGTGGTCTTCCACCTGGCCTCGGCCGCCTCCCCGCCGGACTACCTGCGCCTGCCGATCGAGACCCTGCGCACCGGCTCGCTCGGCACCGCCAACGCCCTCGACCTGGCCGAGCGCCACGGCGCCCGCTTCGTGCTCGCCTCCACCAGCGAGGTCTACGGCGACCCGGCCGTGCACCCGCAACCGGAGGACTACTGGGGCAATGTGAACCCGATCGGTCCGCGCAGCGTCTACGACGAGGCCAAGCGCTACGCCGAGGCGCTCACCGCCGCCCACCGCCGCGCCAGGGGCACCGACACCGGCATCGCCAGGATCTTCAACACCTACGGCCCCGGCATGCGCGCCGACGACGGCCGCCTGGTGCCGACCTTCGTCACCCAGGCGCTGGACGGCGCCCCGCTGACCATCGCGGGCACCGGCGAGCAGACCCGCTCGCTGTGCTATGTCGACGACACCGTGCGCGGGCTGCTCGCGCTGGCCGACCGCGACCACCCCGGTCCGGTCAATCTCGGTGATCCGCACGAACTCTCGGTCCGGCGGCTGGCGGAGGAGATCCGGGAGCTCACCGGCAGCACCTCGCGCATCACCTACATCGATGCCGCCCAGGACGACCCGCAGCGCCGCTGCCCCGACATCGCGCTGGCCGAGCGGGAACTGGGCTGGCGGCCGACGGTCGACCGCGCCGACGGGCTGCGCCGCACCATCGACTGGTTCGCCGCGCACACCGTGGCCACCGTAGGGCGGTCGGGGCGCCGCGCGGCGGAGCGAGGTGTCGGTACGACAACGAACACATTGCACTGACCAGCACGCTCGGTGAACCAGTTTCGCGCTCGCTTCACCGGGTAGCTCGGCTGTTGTCGGCGGGAGGCCTGCCGGCAACGAGAAGCCCGAACCCCGCCATCGTCCCCGAGCCGAAAGGCGACCCGTGCGCATTCTCGGAATCAACGCGGTGTTCCACGATCCGGCGGCAGCCCTCGTCGTGGACGGCGAGATCGTGGCCGCCGCGGAGGAGGAGCGGTTCACTCGCCGCAAGCACGGCAAACGGCCGGTGCCGTTCGCCACCTGGGAGCTGCCCGAGCAGGCCGCCGCCTGGTGTCTGCGGCAGGCGGGACTGCGCCCGGACCAGCTCGACCTGGTCGGCTACTCCTACGACCCGGGGCTGGTCGACCATTCGCTGGCCGGTCTCGATCCCGGCAGCGAGGAGATCCGCACCGACTACGCGCGCCGCGCCCCGAACTTCCTGCGCGCCGCGCTGCCCGGCCTCGATCCCGGCATCGTGCGGTTCGTGCGTCACCACGTGGCCCATGCCGCCTCCGCCGCGCTGGCCGCGCCGTTCGGCGACTCGGCGGTGCTGGTGGCCGACGGTCGCGGGGAAGCCGGTTCCTATCTGGCCGGGGAGTACCGGGACGGCAAGTTCGTCGAACTGGCCGCCCAGCGGCTTCCGCACTCGCTCGGGCTGCTCTACGAGGACTTGACCGAACATCTCGGCTTCGCCCGCTCCAGCGACGAATACAAGGTGATGGCGCTGGCCTCCTACGGCAGGCCCCGCTTCCTCGACGAATTCCGCGGCCTCGTCTACACCACCGCCGACGGCGGCTTCCGCACGGAGCCGGTGGACTGGCAGTCCTTCGCCCCCGCCGTGCGCGACGGCGGGCCCGGCCCGGAGCACGCCGACCTGGCGGCCACCGTGCAGCGCCGCCTCGAGGACGTCCTGCTCGAGCTGACGTCGTGGCTGCACCGGCAGACCGGTCAGCCGAATCTCACGCTGGCCGGCGGCATCGCGCTGAACTGCGTGGCCAACACCCGGCTGCACGCCGAGGGCCCCTTCGAGCGGATCTGGGTGCAGCCCGCCTCCGGCGACGCGGGTACCGCGTTGGGCGCGGCGCTGCAACTGGCCGCCGAGTTCGGCGAGCGCGCGGCCCCGATGGTCGGGGCCGATCTCGGCCGGAGCTGGAGCGACGACGAACTGGAAGCGGTGCTGCGCACCGCCAGGGTGCGCTACACCCGCTCCGACGACGTGGCCGCCGAAGTGGCCGAGATGCTGGCCGCGGACGGGGTGGTCGCCTGGTTCCAGGGCCGCGCCGAGTACGGCCCGGCGCGCTCGGCCACCGCTCGCTGCTCGCCCATCCCGGCCGCGCGGAGAACCTGGAGCGCCTCAACGATGTGAAGGGCCGCGAGCAGTTCCGGCCGCTGGCCCCGATGGTGCTGGCCGACCGCGCCGCCGAGATCTTCGGCCGCGGCCCGCTGCCCAGCCCGTACATGCTGTTCGTGCACGATGTCACGCCCGCTTGGCGCGAGCGCATCCCCGCGGTCACCCACGTCGACGGCACCGCACGGGCGCAGACCGTCGATCCCGCCGACGAACCGCTGGTGGCCCGCATGCTCACCGAATTCGACCGTCGCACCGGTCTGCCCGTGGTGGTCAACACCAGCCTGAACACCGCGGGCAGGCCGATGGTGGACTCCCCGCGCGACGCGCTCGAATGCTTCGGTTCCGCCCCGATCGACCTGCTCGCCCTCGGCCCGTTTCTGGTGCGCCGACCATGAACCCAGCATCTTCCACCCCAGCATCTTCGATTCCGGGAGCGGTGCCGGCGCCCCGCCCGGACTACAGCATCGTGATCCCGACGACGGGACGCGACAGCCTGCGCGTGCTCCTCGAAACCCTCGGCGCCGCAACCGGTCCGCGGCCCCGCCAGATCGTGGTGGTGGACGACCGGCCCGAGGGCGGGCCGCTGCCGATCTCCCCGGCGCTGCCCGGCGTGCGGGTGGTCCGCTCGTGCGGTCGCGGGCCCGCCGCGGCCAGGAATGCCGGCTGGCGGCAGTCGGGCGCCGCCTGGATCGCTTTCCTCGACGACGACGTGGTGCCCGCCCCGGACTGGCCCGCCCGCCTCGCCGAGGACCTGCTCGACCTGGACCCGCGCGTCGCCGCCACCACCGCCCGCATCGAGGTGCCCCTACCCGCGGACCGGCGGCCGACCGACTGGGAGCGCGGCACCGCCGGGCTGGCCACCGCCCGCTGGATCACCGCCGACATGGCCTACCGCCGTCGCGTGCTCGAGGAGGTCGGCGGCTTCGACGAACGCTTCCCCCGCGCCTTCCGTGAGGACGCCGACCTGGCGTTGCGGGTCCGCCTCGCCGGCTACGACATCGCCACCGGGCAACGTCGCACCCGGCACCCGGTGCGCCCGGCCGGGTTCCTCGCCAGCGTGCGCGCGCAGCGAGGGAACGCCGACAACGCCCTCATGCGAAGGAAATTCGGACGAAGCTGGCGGCAGCGCATCGGCGAGGACCCCGGTCTGCTCCCCCGCCACGTGCTCGCCACCGCCACCGGCGCGGCCGCCGCGGCGTTCGGGCTCACCGGCCACCGTCGCGCCGCATGCGTATCGGCCGCGGCGTGGACGGCGATGACCGCCGACTTCGCGGTGCGCCGCATCGCGCCCGGCCCGCGCACGCCCGCCGAGATCGCGCGCATGGCCGTCACCAGCGCGCTCATTCCGCCCGCAGCGTGCTGGCACCGCGTGCGCGGTGAGTTGCGGCACCGGCACGCCACCCACGAGTCCCCGCTTGCCCTGTTGTTCGACCGCGACGACACCATCATCGTCGACATCCCCTACCTGGCCGACCCGGCACGGGTGCAGCCGGTGCCCGGCGCGCGGGAGGCACTGCGCGCCGTGCGGGAGGCGGGCATCGCGCTCGGTGTGGTCAGCAATCAGTCCGGGGTGGCCCGCGGGCTCATCAGCCCACGCCAGCTCGTCGCCGTGAACGAGCGGGTCGAGCAACTGCTCGGCCCCTTCGCGACCTGGCAGGTCTGCGTGCACGGCGAGGACGACGGCTGTGTGTGCCGGAAACCGCGGCCCGCCATGGTGCGCCGGGCCGCCGCCGAACTCGGCGTCGACGTGCGCCGCTGTGTGCTCATCGGCGACACCGGGGCCGATGTCGGCGCCGCGCTCGCCGCGGGCGCCCGCGCCATCCTGGTGCCCACCGACCGGACACTGCCGGAGGAGGTCGAACGGGCGCGGCGGGAGGCCGCCGTGGCCGGGGACCTGACCGAGGCCGTCCGGCTGGCGATGGCGGGTGCGCGATGACGGGCCGGGCGCTGGTGGCGCGCATGGACAACGCGGGCGACGTGCTGCTGGCGGGCCCCTGCGTGCGGGCGGTGGCCGCGCACGCCGACTCGGTGACCCTGCTGGCGGGCCCGCGCGGCGCGGCCGCCGCCGAACTGTTGCCGGGCGTGGACCGGGTGCTCACCTGGTGCGCCCCGTGGATCGACCCGGAACCGCCGCCGATCGCCGAGGCCGAGGTCGAGGACTTCGTCGCCGCGATCCGCACGCTGCGCATCGACACCGCGCTGATCCTCACCTCGTTCCACCAGTCCCCGCTGCCGCTGGCGCTGCTGCTGCGCATGGCGGGTGTGCCGTGGATCGGGGCCATCTCCGAGGACTACCCGGGCGCTCTGCTCGACCTGCGCCATCGCGTCGACGGCGACCCGCCGGAACCCGAGCGCGCGTTGTCGCTCGCCGAGGCGGCTGGTCTGCCGCTCCCGCCCGGCGACGACGGCAGGCTCGCCGTGCGCAGGCCGTTGCCGGATGTCTCCGCGCTGACCGGCGACCCCGGTTACGTGGTCGTGCACCCGGCGGCCTCGGTGCCCGCCCGCCAGCCGTCGGCGCCGCGCTCGGCCGCGATCGTGGCCGCCCTGGCCGCGGCCGGGCACCGGGTGATCGTGACCGGCTCCCCCGCCGACCGGGCGCTCACCGCCGAGGTCGCGGGCGGCCACGCCGTCGACCTGGCCGGGGCGACCACCCTCGCCGAGCTGGCCGCGGTCCTGGAGCGCGCGAGCGTGGTGGTGGCGCCCAACACCGGTCCCGCGCATCTGGCCGCCGCGGTCGGCACCCCGGT
>NZ_JARWRU010000683.1 GCF_029867845.1 Nocardia farcinica
GGGGGGGGGGGGCGCCGCGGGGCGGGGCGCGGCCGGCCGGGGGCGGGCGGGTTCGCGAGGACGACATTCCGCCGCCGGACTTCCCCGACCTCCCGGACGACCCCGGCCCCGGCGATTTCCCCCCGCCGGATCCGGCGCAGCTCGACAGCGCGCCGCCGGAGGAGTACACCCCGCCCCCGGTGCCGGGCCCGCTGACGGTCGAGGAGGAGCAGGAGATGCTCGCCGAGGCCGCCCGCCCGGTGGCCCCGGAGGACCGGCGCGACCCGGACGAGGTCGCCCTGGAATTGCTGCGCACCGAACTGGGAGCCACCAGGCTGGATGGTTGACAACCACCGTCCCGACGACGTTAAGTTAACGGGAGTTCGCACACCGGCGCTACTATGAACGGGTGCCCGCGAGCTCCGATGCGACGAGGCTCTATGGTATGCCCAGACGTGCGGGCGGCCAGAGCGTGCGTCTGTCGGTGCGTGCCGAGTTTTGTACAGCGTTAGGACGGTCGGTCCCACGGCCGGTCGGCGAGGTTATCCGCGCCTGTACCGCATACCGCGGTGCGGGGGCACCCCAAGGAAGGAACACTCCGATATGACCACAGAGGCCTACATTTTCGAGGCCATCCGCACTCCGCGCGGCCGCGGCAAGAAGAACGGTTCGCTGCACTCGGTCAAGCCGATCGACCTGACTGTTGGTCTGATCCAGGAGCTGCGCAACCGCTTCCCGAACCTCGACGAGGACCGGCTGTCGGACCTCATCCTCGGTGTGGGCGCCCCGGTGGGCGACCAGGGTGCCGATATCGCCCGTACCGCGGTCACCGCGGCCGGCCTGCCCGACACCGTCGGCGGCTTCCAGCTCAACCGCTTCTGCGCCTCCGGCCTCGAGGCCGTGAACCTGGCCGCCCAGAAGGTGCGCTCGGGCTTCGACGACCTGGTGCTCGCCGGTGGCGTGGAGTCCATGTCCCGCGTGCCGATGGGCTCCGACGGCGGCGCCTGGGCGCTGGACCCGGCCACCAACTACGACACCTACTTCGTGCCCCAGGGTGTGTCGGCCGACCTGATCGCCACCATCGAGGGCTTCAGCCGCGAGGACGTCGACGCCTACGCGGTGCGCTCGCAGGAGCTGGCGGCCAAGGCCACCACCGGCGGCTACTTCGCCAAGTCGATCGTCCCGGTCAAGGACCAGAACGGCCTGGTCGTGCTCGATCGCGACGAGCACATGCGTCCCGGCACCACCCTGGAGGACCTGGCCAAGCTGCAGCCCTCCTTCGCCGGCATCGGTGAGATGGGCGGCTTCGACGCGGTGGCGCTGCAGAAGTACCACTTCGTGGAGAAGATCAACCACGTCCACCACGGCGGCAACAGCTCGGGCATCGTCGACGGCGCCGCGCTGGTGCTCGTCGGCTCGGAAGAGGCGGGCAAGGCCTCGGGCCTGACCCCGCGCGCCCGCATCGTCGCCACCGCGACCAGCGGCGCCGACTCCACCATCATGCTGACCGGCCCGACGCCGGCCTCCAAGAAGGTTCTCGCCAAGGCGGGCCTGACCCTCGACGACATCGACCTGGTCGAGATCAACGAGGCGTTCGCCTCCGTGGTCCTGAAGTTCCAGAAGGACCTGAACATCCCGGACGAGAAGCTGAACGTCAACGGCGGCGCCATCGCCATGGGCCACCCGCTGGGCGCCACCGGCGCCATGATCACCGGCACCATGGTCGACGAGCTGGAGCGCCGCAACGGCCGCTACGCGCTGATCACCCTGTGCATCGGCGGCGGCATGGGCGTGGCCACCATCATCGAGCGGGTCTGATCCCACCGGTCACTGATTCAACAAGGAGACACAGAGCTGTGAGCGAAACCAACATGATCGGTTGGGAGAAGGATTCGGACGGCATCGTCGTGCTGACGATGGACGACCCGAACCAGGGCGCCAACACGATGAACGAGCTGTACAAGAAGTCGATGACCGAGACGGTCGACCGGCTCGTCGCCGAGAAGGACGACATCACCGGTGTCGTGCTGACCTCGGCCAAGAAGACCTTCTTCGCCGGTGGCGACCTGAAGAACATGATGAAGGTCGGGCCGGACGACGCCCAGGCCCTCATGGAAGAGCTGACCGAGATCAAGGCCGCCCTGCGCAAGCTGGAGACCCTCGGCAAGCCGGTCGTCGCGGCCATCAACGGCGCGGCCCTCGGCGGCGGGCTGGAGATCGCCCTGGCGACCCACCACCGCATCGCGGCCGACGTGCGCGGCTCGCAGATCGGCCTGCCCGAGGTCACCCTCGGCCTGCTGCCCGCCGGTGGCGGCATCATCCGCACCGTGCGCATGCTCGGCCTGCAGCAGGCGCTCATGGGCGTGCTGCTCCAGGGGCAGCGCAACAACCCGAAGAAGGCCAAGGAGATCGGCCTGGTCGACGAGCTGGTCGGCTCGGTCGAGGAGCTGATCCCGGCCGCCAAGGCGTGGATCAAGGCCAACCCGGACGCCGGCGTGCAGCCCTGGGACAAGAAGGGCTTCAAGATCCCCGGCGGCACCCCCGCCACCCCGGCCTTCGCGGCCAACCTGCCCGCCTTCCCGGCGAACCTGCGCAAGCAGCTCAAGGGCGCCAACATGCCCGCCCCGCGCGCCATCATGGCCGCCGCGGTCGAGGGCTCGCAGGTCGACATCGACAACGCCTCGCTCATCGAGTCGCGCTACTTCGTCAACCTGCTCACCGGCCCGGTCGCGAAGAACATGATCCAGGCGTTCTTCTTCGACCTGCAGTCGATCAACAACGGCGGCTCGCGTCCGAAGGACGTGCCGAAGAAGGAGATCAAGAAGGTCGGCGTGCTCGGCGCGGGCATGATGGGCGCGGGCATCGCCTACGTCTCGGCCAAGGCCGGCTACGAGGTCGTGCTCAAGGACGTCACCCTGGAGGCGGCCGAGCGCGGCAAGGGCTACTCGGAGAAGATCGAGGCCAAGGCCCTCTCCCGTGGCAAGACCACCGAGGAGAAGTCCAAGGCGCTGCTCGACCGCATCAAGCCGACCGCGGACGCGGCCGACTTCGCCGGCGTCGACTTCGTGATCGAGGCCGTCTTCGAGAACACCGAGCTCAAGCACAAGGTGTTCCAGGAGATCGAGGACATCGTCACCCCGGACGCCCTGCTGGGCTCCAACACCTCCACCCTGCCGATCACCGGTCTGGCGACCGGCGTGAAGCGCCAGGAGGACTTCATCGGCATCCACTTCTTCTCGCCGGTCGACAAGATGCCGCTGGTGGAGATCATCAAGGGTGAGAAGACCTCGGACGAGGCGCTGGCCCGCGTGTACGACTACACGCTCGCCATCAAGAAGACCCCGATCGTCGTCAACGACAGCCGCGGCTTCTTCACCTCGCGCGTGATCGGCACCTTCGTCAACGAGGCGATCGCCATGCTGGGTGAGGGCATCGAGCCCGCCACCATCGAGCAGGCCGGTTCGCAGGCGGGCTACCCGGCGCCGCCGCTGCAGCTGACCGACGAGCTGAACATGAAGCTCATGCAGAAGATCGCCAGGGAGACCGAAGAGGCCGTCAAGGCGGGCGACACCAAGCTGGGCACCGAGCGCCACCCGGCCATCGACGTCATCGACTGGATGGTCGAGCAGGGCCGCCCCGGCCGCCTGGAGAAGGCCGGCTTCTACGAGTACGACGAGAACGGCAAGCGCCTCGGCATCTGGCAGGGCGTGCGTGACCACTACAAGACCGTGGCCACCCTCGACGTGCCGCTGCAGGACCTGATCGACCGCATGCTGTTCGCCGAGGCGATCGAGACCCAGAAGTGCTTCGACGAGGGTGTGCTGCTCACCACCGCCGACGCCAACATCGGCTCGATCTTCGGCATCGGCTTCCCGGCCTGGACCGGCGGCGTGCACCAGTTCATCGTCGGTTACCCCGGCGGCGGCAAGGAGGCCTTCGTGCGCCGTGCCGACGAGCTGGCCGCCAAGTACGGCAAGCGCTTCGAGGTCCCGGCCTCGCTGCGCGGCTGACGCCCCCGCGCGTCACGCGAGACATCCGGTGAGCCGAGCTCGCCGGAGGAAGCCCGTCACCGCGTTCGCCGCGGTGGCGGGCTTCCGTCGTTTCTCCACCAAACCGCGACCCGGCCGCGCTACGTTGGATATGCGCAGGCAATGAGGGCTCGCGGTCAACACCGCCGGTCCGGCTGTCGTCGGCACGAGGTGGTCAGGTGAAGCAACAGCCGCGTTCGCACGGGTCCGAACCCGAGGCCGACCAGGTCGATCCAGGTGACCGGCCGGCCGCGGGCTCGAAGCCTGCCGCGGGCGCGACGACGGCGAATTCGGCCGGTGCGGACTCGGCGGGTGCGGACTCGGCGGGGGCGCGGCACGGCGAACCCACCCAGCGTCATCAGCCCCTCGGCGCCGGCATCGTCGAGGAACTCCAAGCGGCCGGGTTCACCGGCGCGGTGGAGATCGGGCACGGCGGATTCGGCGTGGTGTACCGCTGCCTGCAGACCGCCCTCGACCGCGTGGTCGCCGTCAAGGTGCTCTCACCCGACATGGACGCCGAGAGCCGCGAACGGTTCCTGCGCGAGGAGCAGGCCATGGGCCGGGTGTCCGGGCATCCGCACATCGTGGACATCCTGCAGGTCGACGTCACCGCCGCCGGGCTGCCGTTCATCGTCATGCCGTTCTGCGCGCACGGCTCGCTGGAACGGCTCGTCGTCGAGCAGGGGCCGCTGAGCTGGGCCGACACCCTGCGGGTCGGGGTGAAGCTGGCGGGCGCCATCGAGAGCGCGCACCGCGCCCGCATCCTGCACCGCGACGTCAAACCGGGCAACGTGCTGCTCAGCGCCTACGGCGAGCCGCAGCTCACCGACTTCGGCATCGCCCGCATCCCCGGCGGCTTCCGCACCTCGAGCAGCCTGATCACCGGATCGCCCGCGTTCACCGCGCCCGAGGTGCTCAAGGGCCAGGAACCCACCGTGCGCTCGGATGTCTACGGACTGGGGGCGACGCTGTTCGCCCTGCTCACCGGGCACGCGGCGTTCGAGCGGCAGGCGGGGGAGCGGGTGGTCGCGCAGTTCCTGCGGATCACCACCCAGCCGGTCCCCGACCTGCGCGAACAGCAGATCCCACCGCCGGTGGCCGAGGCCATCGAGGCGGCCATGGCCCAGGACGTCGAGCGCCGCCCGGAATCGGCGTTCGAATTCGGCGAGATGCTGCGCGCCGCCCAGCGCGCACTCGGCCAGGTGCCCGACGAGATGGCCCTGCTCGACCCGCTGCCGCCCGGTGTCCTCCCGCACGGTGAACCCGTGCCCGACGACGCGGGCGAGCGGCAGGCCGGGACGCAGGGCAGGCCGGCGCCGCTGGTCGCCGCGCGGCGCAGCTGGCCGCTGACCCTGCGTCCCGATGTCTCCCGCCATCCGGCCGCACCCGACGCGGCCCCGGCCGAGACGATGGCGGTCGGGGCTGGCTGGACGACGACCGGCCCGTCGGCCCCGCCGCCCGCCGCCGCGACCAAGTTCCGTCCGGCCACTCCCGCCAAGGAGCCGCTGGCCAGGCCGCGGTTGCTGGAGGTGCTGCGCGCGGGCGGGCGGCGCAGGCTGGCGCTCATCCACGCCCCGGCGGGCTTCGGCAAGAGCACCGTGGCCGCGCAGTGGCGGGCCGAACTCGCCGCCCGCGGCACGCCCGTGGCCTGGATCAGCCTCGACCGCTACGACGACAACGAGGTCTGGTTCCTGGCGCACCTGTTGCAGGCCATCCACCGGGTGCGCCCGGAGATCGGCATCGGCCTCGAACAGGTGCTGGAGGAAGAACTCGACGACGCGGTGCCCTACGTCGTCAGCACGCTGATCGACGAGGTGCACAGCCGAGGCGAGACCATCGTGGTGGTGGTCGAGAACTGGCACCGCATCACCGATCCCGGCGCGCTGCGCGCCATGGACACCCTGCTCGGCAACGGCTGCCACCATCTGCGGTTCGTGGTGACCAGCCGCGACCAGTCCGGTCTGCCGCTCAACGCCATGCGGGTCGACGACGAACTGGTGGAGATCGGCTCGGCGCAGCTGCGCCTCACCCCGGCCGAGACCGCACGAATCCTGGTCGAGCGCAACGGCTTCGATCTCACCGACCAGCAGGTCGAGCAGATCCACCGCTCCACCGACGGCTGGCCCGCCGCCGTGCAGCTGATCAGCCTGGCGCTGCGCGGCAACAACGACCCGCGGCGGCTGCTGGCATCGGGGCCGGAGGGCGGCCACAACATCCGCGAGTACCTGGCCGAGAACGTGCTGGACACGCTGGAGCCGAGGATGCTCGACTTCCTCACCGCGGTCGCGGTCACCGAGCGGGTTAACGCCGACCTGGCGGCCGCGCTGTCCGGCGCCACCGACGCCGATGAACTGCTGGCCCAGGCCGAGCAGCGCGAGCTGTTCCTGCGCCGCATCGACCACGATCCCGGCTGGTACCGGATGCAGCCGCTGTTCGCCGAGCATCTGCGCGCCCGGTTGGAGCGCACCGACCAGTCCGCCCTGCGCGCGCTGCACCGCAAGGCGTCGCGCTGGTACGCCGAACACCAGTTCCTGCGCAAGTCCGTCGACCACGCGCTGGCCGCGACCGACCTGAAGATGGCGCTGGACCTGGTCGAGGGCGGCGGCATGGATCTGATCGACGGTTCCCGGCTGGCCACCCTGCTCGGCACCGTCTCGAAACTGCCACTGCAACAGGTGACCTCGCGCTCCAAGCTGCTGATGGCGGTGGCGAGGGCGAACGTGAATCTGCAGCAGTCGGAGGCGGCGCGCTCGGCGCTGGGCAGACTGACCACCATGCTGCCGGGCGGCAACGCCGACGAGGGCGAGGCCCGCGCCCAGCGCCGCGAGGCCGCGGTGATCGCCGCCGCCGACGCGGTCACCCGCGACCGCACCGAGGGTGTGCTCGACCAGATCGCCGATGTCCTCGACGATCCGGGCGATCTGCCCACCTGGACGGTCTCCACCGCGGCGAATGTGGCCGCCTACGCGCGGCTGTGCGAGTTCGACTACGCCGGGGCGATCGAGTTGCAGGACTGGGCCGCGCCCTACCACGAGAAGTCGAAATACCAGCTCGGCCCGGTCTTCGGCCTGCTGGCCAGAGGGGTGGCCGCCTACGAGCAGCTGGACGTGGCCGCCGCGTCGGCCGCCTTCGAGCAGGCGTGGGAGACCGCGCACCGGCGCTCCGGGCCGCGCTCGCACGGCGTCCGGGTGGTCGCGGCGATGCTGGGCGAGCTGAAGTACCGGGCAGGGGATCTGGCCGGGGCCGATCGGATGCTCGACGAGAGCCACCAGCTGGTGGCCAGGGTCGGCACGGTCGACGTCTCGCTGGCGACGTTCGTGACCGGTGCGCGCGTCAAGGCCCTGATCGGTGACATGCGCGCGGCGACCGCCCGGCTGGACGAGGGCGAACGCATCGCCGCCGACGCGGGTCTGCCCCGGCTGGCCGCCGCCGTGCGGGCCGAACGGCTGCGCCTCGGCCTGCCGGTGACCCCGCCCACCGCCGATCTCCTCGTCGGCGAGCGGGGTGTGCGGCGCGCCCGTGGCGCGGCGGCGCGGGTCGCCGAGGCCGAGGAGATCGCCGTCGTGCGCGCCATGCTGGCGGGCAAGCCGCCGCACTCCGAGGACGCGGCGGTGCGGCACGCCCGCGCCCTGCACGGC